>JACQUS010000010.1 GCA_016210125.1 Chloroflexota bacterium
ATGATGATGGCTGCGGCCGCGATGATGACCCAGCCATAGAACAGACCCCTGACCATTCCTCTCCTTCCGCGTGCCGCGTTCACTATATCATGTATATGAGCGCAAGCACGTTGCCGTGGCCGCCGGTGACACCTGCCCCGCCGCCACGGTGTCGGCATATGGTACGGTAGTCGGCGATGCGCGCGACGCCACACGGGGCGCGCGATCGGAGAGCGACGACCGGGCGAGGGGCAGCTTGGTGACTAGTCAGCCAGCCGAGCACGCTCAGGCTGCGGAGGCCGGGTCCGCGCCTGGCCCACGCCCCGTCGCGGACGTCATCGCACGCCTTTCGCCGCTGACGCTGCGCGCACTGGTCGAGGCGCGGCAGGCGCTGCGCGCGGTGGCCGTCGAGACGCCGCTGCTGCGAGCCGAGCGCTTCGGCGCGCAGGTCGGCGCGGACCTCTACCTAAAGGCCGAGAGCATGCAGCGCACCGGCTCGTTCAAGGTGCGCGGGGCCTACACGTGCGTCCGTGCCCTGCCGCCGGGGGTACGACGCAAGGGCGTGGTCACGGCCTCGGCCGGCAACCACGCCCAGGGCGTGGCCCTGGCGGCCCGCACCCTGGGGCTCCGGGCGACGGTGGTCATGCCCGTGGGCACGCCGCTGACGAAGGTCGAGGCCACGCGGGCGCTCGGCGCGCGCATCATCCTGCACGGGGCGGTGTGGGACGAGGCCTACGAGCGCGCGCAGGCGCTGGCCGAGCGCGGCCCCGCGCTCGTCCACCCGTTCGACGACTGGCAGGTCATCGCCGGGCAGGCGACGCTGGGCCTCGAGATCCTCGACGAGCTGCCCGACGCCGAGGTGCTCGTCGTCCCTGTGGGTGGTGGCGGGCTGATCGCCGGCGTGGCGCTGGCGACCAAGCTGCTGCGGCCGGACCTCCGCGTCGTCGGCGTGCAGGCCAGCGCCGCGCCGGCCTGCGCCGAGGCCTTCCGCAGCGGCGTGGTGCGCGAGGTGCCGGCCGAGCGCACCATCGCCGACGGCATTCGCGTCAAGCGTCCGGGCCGGCTGACCTTTCCGATCATCCAGCACCTCGTCGATGACGTCGTCCTCGTCGACGACGAGCAGATCTCAGCCGCGGTCGTCGCGCTGCTCGAGCACGCGAAGCTGCTGGTCGAGGGCGCTGGCGCGGCGCCGCTAGCAGCGATCCTGGCCGGCAAAGTGGACGTCGCCGGCCGGCGCGTCGTCGCACTCGTGAGCGGAGGGAACATCGACATCAACCTGGTGGCGCGAGCCATCGAGCATGGCCTGACGGCCAGCGGGCGCTATTTGGTCATCAGCGTGCTGCTGCCCGATCGGCCGGGCGAGCTGCACCGCCTGACGCGGCACCTGGCGCGCGAGCAGGTGAACATCATCCAGATCGAGCACCATCGCGCCGGATGGCGGCTGCCCATCGGCAGCGCCGAGGTGACGCTGCATCTGGAGACGCGGGACACAGCCCACGCCGAGCACCTGATCGGGCTGCTCCAGCGGGCCGGCTACGCCCCGCAGCGCGAAGGGTAGCGCGTCGGCTGAGCACTCAGGCGGCGCTGGCGCTGGCGGCGCGCGCCGCGGCGTGCAGGGCGCGCTCTTCGGCATCCGTCAAGACGTGGCCGCACTGGAGACAGGACATGAGCACGCCGACGAACGGATCGTGCTCGGCGAAGACGTCGCCGCCGCACCGCGGGCAGCCGCGCAGACATCCCCTAGCCATGGTGTGCCTCCTCTCTTGCGCTGTGTCGCAGGTCGCGCTCGGTTAGCCCGTTGCGGCGCGCCTCGAGCCAGATGCTAAAACGCGCGTGCTCCAGGAGGCGCCGCTCCCACGGCGTCACCGGGCTAAGCTGCAGCAAGCGCTGCCAGCGCTCGGCGAGAAACTGCTGGTAGGTGGTCAGCTCAGTCGTCTCCACCGGTAGCCCTCCTCTCGCCCCACCGTCCGCTAGGCGGTGTACGTGTCCGTGGCGACCGCGACCAGATAGCGCTGGATGTCGCCGCCCAAAAACCGCCACTGGCGCTGGATCTTCAGCGCCCGCAGCCGGCCGCGCCGGACCTCGCGGAGCACCGTGCTGACGCTCACGCGCAGGTAGTCGGCCGTCTCGCCCAAGGTGTAGAGCTGATCGGCCACCATGCCTCTCACCGCCATGTCCATCACGACCTCGCAGGATCATGCTCCTGCCGTCAGGATGCGCCACCACGGCTGGGCTGACATCACCCGTGCGCGTCATCGTCGTCGGCATGAAAGTACTACGCGGGGCACCGAGAACGACTAGAGAAGACGTTGAGAAACGGCCGAGCTTGCCCCTCCGTGGACAACGTAGCACCCGGCCGCGCTGGTGCCAGTAGTGGGGGCTACACTTGTCCTGCGGCCGTAATCCGCGGCCCAAGCGCGAGCGCAGCCACGCACCGGCGGGTCACGCGGCGCGGTCGTCCGCGGGCAGCCTGCCACGGCGCTTGACAGGGCCGTCGCGCAACGGGTATGAGCATGGGAGAGAGTGCTGACAAGGAGCGTCGATGCGCGACACGATCGAAGCCGTGCTGGAGAAGTTCCGCCCGGGCATGCAGGCGGATGGCGCCGACCTGGCGCTGGGCAGTATCGCCGAGGATGGCAGCGTGGACGTCCGCCTGATCATCGGGCCGGAGACGTGCCTAGAGTGCCTCCTGCCCGACGACGACTTCGCGCGGATGCTGGAGTTCACCTTCCGCGACGAGGGCGCCGCGGTGAAGGCCGTGCGCATCACCCGCCAGGACGTGGCAGCCTAGCCCCGCGGGGTACCAGCGCCGGACGAAAACGGGGAATCCAAAGGGGGCTTCGCCCCCTTTGGAGATCCTTTGGGGAGGGATGGGGCCACCCGCGAGGGCTATTTTCGTCAGCGCGCGCCGTGCGCTCCGCGCAGCGCCTGCCCCTGCGAGAGCGCATCCGCCGCGTGCGGTGGCGCGCACGCAGCCGCCGCGGCGATGCGCTCAGCCGGCAGGCCGACGCTGGATCATGTTCATCGTCGTGCCGCGCTGCACCACCTCGCCCCGCTGGTTGATGATCTCGCGCTCCCAGGTCACGATGCCGCGGTCGGGCCGGCTCGTTTCGCGCTTCTCAGCGACCCGCGCGCGCACGTGGATCGTGTCGCCGATGAAGATCGGCTTCTCGAAGCGCCAGGTGAGCCCGAGGAAGGCGATCGTCGCCGGCTGCACGGCGATGCCGCGCTGTGCCAGGCCCGACTGTATCGACAGGCCGAGCAGGCCGTGGGCGATCCGGTGGCCGAAGGCCGTGCCCTTCATGAACTCTTCGTCGGTGTGCAGCACGCTGTAGTCGCCGGACAGCCCGGCAAAGGCCACGATGTCGGCCTCCGTGACCGTGCGGCCGGGCGAGATGTACTCGGCGCCGACCTCGACCTCCTCCCAGTAGAGTCGCCGCGGGCCTGGGCTAGCCATGTCCTCCTCCTCCTGTTCGCTCATCACCACCCGCTGTCCACTCGACCACCCGCTCAGGCGTGACGCGGATCAGCGGCCGTGTCTCCAGCGCCATGGCGCGATATTGTGGGTACTTGGCGCGCAAGGCCGCCAGCGCGCCGGCCCGCTCTGCGGTGTCGACCACCAGCACCGCGTGGCCGCGCACCTGAAGCCAGCGCAGGCGGGTCCAGTCCTCCTCGTAGTGGTCGGCCACCACGGAGACGTCCGGCCGTGCCAGAATGTTGCGCACGCGGCGCAGCGCTGCCGGGTCGCCGCGCTTCGGCTTCTCGTCCACGGCAATGTACAGCGCGCCGGCGTGGTGCGCAAAGCAGACGGGCACGACGTGCGGCCGGCCGGCGTCGTCGACCGTCGCCAGGCGCGCGACACGCTGGCTATCCAGAAAGGCGCGCTGCTCCGGCGTCACCGGCTCCTCCGCGAAGGTGCGGTCCGGGATCGCGGGTAGTATAGGCGCAGCGAGGGGCCGGCGACGCGTCGGGCGATCATCGTTTTTCTCTTCGTGCCGTCCTGAGCGTCGGCTCCCGCATGGTCGCGGCGAAGCCCAGCGTCCCCAGCGCGCAGATGGCCGCGACGGCCGCCCAGGCTAGCGGGTACGACCCGGTGACGTCGAGCAGTCGGCCGACCAACGGCGGGCCGACAATGGGTCCGACCTGGAGGGCCATCAAGGAGAACCCGACCACGCGCCCGGCATCCGACGACCCGGCCAGCTCGGCGGTGAGCGCGATGCCCACGCCCTGCCAACCCAGCACAGCGAAGCCCAGGACGAAGCCCAGGGCGAAGACGACGGCGAGCGGGGTCGGCGGCGGGAGCAGGGCCAGGATGCCCAGCGCCAGCGCCGCCACGGCTCCCGCGGCGGTCAGTACCGGCTTGCGCACGCCGTGAAAGACGCGATCACTCACCACACCCCAGACGACGCGGCCGGTCATGCCGCCGGCGAGCGTGGCCGACAGCGCCCACCCACCGGCGACAGCGCCGCGCCCGAGCCACTCGGTCACGAAGAGCACCGTGTACCCGATCACGCAGAACTGTGCAGTGACGAGGACCGCCGAGTAGCAGGTGACGACCAGCACCGGCCGGCTGAAGATAGCCGGCGCTAGCCACGGGCCGCCGGCGCGGCGCTCCAGCCGCGGCATGCCGGCCGGATCGCGGTAAAGCAGCAGCACGAGAAGCACGCTAGCGACGATCGTCAGCGCCACCGCGGCCAGCGCCGGGCGCCAGCCGATCACTTGGCCGGCCGCCGGCAGCCAGAGCGCGGCCAGCATCCCGCCGATCGGCGTGCCAGCCTGCTTCAGGCCCATGGCCGTCCCACGCGACCGTGCTGGGAACCAGCGCAGGATCATCATCGTTACGGGTGGACTGGTGACGCCGACGCCGGCCCCGCCGAGGAAGGTGCCGACGTAGGCCCAGGGGATGTCGCGCACCTGGGCAAGCACGAGCACCGCCAGGGAGACGAGCCCCAGCCCGGCGATGGTGACCGGCCGGCAGCCAAAGCGGTCGGCCGCCCAGCCACCGGGGAGGAAGGTAAGGCCCATGCCGATTTGGGCGAACGAGACCAGCAGACCGATCTGCTCGCGCGTCATCGCCAGGTCGGCCTGGAGGAATGGCGTGATGGCCCCGATCCCTTGGTTTGGGAGCGAGTAGGTGATCTGCGTGAAGACCGCTGTGGCCAGCACGATCCACATATAGCGCGCGCCGGCCGCCGCCGCCCCATCAGCCGCGGCGCCGTGCCCGGCGGGCGCGGGACCCAGCCCAGCGCCCGCGCGACCGCCCGGCAGCGGCGCCGGCGATCCATCCCCCGCCGCACCGGCGCCGGCGAGCGTGCCGACCGACTCGTGCGCCACGCTGCGCGGTGCGCCACCAGATGCGTCGTAAGGCACGTGATTCATCGCCGAGGCCATCTCCTCCGCCGGCCGTCGGCGCGCGCGGCACGCCGGCAGCCAGCGGCCACATTGTAGCGCGGTGGCAGCGGCGGCGCGCCCGTGCTGGCGCGCGGCGGGCGGTGCTGGCTCTTACAATCCCGAGAAATCCCCCGAGAAATCCGCTGGGCGGCCGAACCGCGCTGGCCGCTTACGTCATCTCGCACCTCGCGTGCGGAGCGCCGGCCCCCTGCACGGCAGACGATCAGGCGAGCGCCGTGTCGGCGGCCCGAATCTCAACCTGGGCGCCAGCTTTCCGCAACACCACGTTTATGCATGCAGAGCATGCTGAACGCGAAGGACGCCAAGGGCGCCAGCGGCGCAGCGCAGCCGCCCAGCCGGGCCCGACGCCGCGCCACCCGCGAGGCTCGCTTGCCCTGCCAGCACGCCGGCGGCCGCGACCGGGCGGCACGGCGAGCGCGCCACAGTGGGCGACTCGCGGAGCTCGCGTCGAGCCGCGGGCACGCCGCGCAGGAGGCTTGGATGCTGTACCAGCACAACGGCCGCCCGTCATCGAAGGGCGAGTTCGTCCGCGTGGCGCTGAACTGGGGCGACAAAGAAGACCTCTTTGTCTGTCCGATCGTCGACGCGCTGCGGCTCTTCTTCGAGCTGGGCGACAAGGTCCGCGTCGCCGGGCGCGCAGCGCCGCCGGACCCAGGCGTGCGGCGGCTGCTTGACGAGGCCGAGCGCGGCTGAGTGTCCACAACCCGCGACGGCGTCGTCGGCCCGGCCGCGCGGCTGGGCACGTGACAACAGCGAGACACCTCGGGCGCGCCGTCTCGCCCGCGCGTACCAGAGCGTGCTACCCTGTAGGCCAGCCACCACCAGGCGGCTAGGCCGGTCAGCCACCAGCGCGCCGACGGCGCCGCGCCCATCCCGCCGGGCGCACCTGCGCGTTCTATAGGTTGCTGCAGCCGGGACGCGCAGGGCCAGCGGCGCGCACACGCTGCAGGAAGCGCGGGGCCTCACCCGCGGGCGGGTCGGGCAGCGGGCGAGACGCCGGCGCTCGCCGGGCGAAGAAGCTCGGCACGTGCGTCGAGGCGGCGCGACAGACGACGCCGTGGTGGTAGGTCCGTGGGGTGTGGCGCGGGAACAGCCGGATGATGCGACGGCCGCGGAAGACGGGCGGGTCGCGCTGCCAGCAGTCCACGACCGTGGCGGCGCTCGGCGCGGCGCTGCTCGCGGCCACGCTGCTCGCCGTGGCCCCGCCCGCGGTCCGCTCGGCGCCGCTTGCTCCGGCCGCCAGCGGGGCGCGCCCGGTCTACCTGCCGGCGATGGCCAAGCCCGCGGCGGCGCCGAGCCCGGCCGCGGCGATCTCCGACACGGCGCAGCGGGCCGCGGCGCGACTGAACGTCTACCGCGCTCTCGCCGGGCTGCCGCAGGTCGCCGCCCATCCCCTGCTCACGCGCGCTGCCGAGAGCCACGCGCGCTACTACGTCCTGAACGCCGGCGACCCGAGCCTTCAGGGGCTGGGTCTGCACCGCCAGACGCCGGGGCAGCCCGGCTTCAGCGGCGTCGAGCCGCAGGACCGCGCCCGCGCGGCCGGCTACGGCGCCGGGGCGGACGTGACTGTCGACGAGAACGTCGGCCTGCTGGGCGACCCGGAGCGGCTGATCGAGGCCTTCGTCGACACCGTAAACCACCGCTGGAATATGCTGCACCCCTCGCTAGTCGACCTCGGCTACGGGATGGCCAACGACCCAGCTATCGACGTGCTGCAGCTCGCGTTGGCGTGGTCGCTTCGCGGCGTCGCGCAGCCCGCGCGCTATCCCGGCCCCAACCAGACCGACGTGCCGCGTAGCTCGTACATCTGGGAGGCGCCCGATCCGGCGCCGGGCGCACCGCGGCCGCTGGGCTACCCCATCACCATCGCCTTCCCGCTTTCGGCGCGCGTAGCCTACGGCGCGGCCGAGCTGCGCACGGCGGCCGGGGAGCGCGTGGCGGTCTACACGGCGCAGAAAGCCTGGCTGCGCGGCCTGGCCATCATTCCGGCGCGCCCCCTCCAGCCGGCGACCGGCTACGTCGTGGCCGTGAGCGGCACGCGCGATGGCGTGCCGCTCCAGGAGACTTGGTCGTTCGTGACGCGGTGATGGGACCAGCGTAGCCGACGAATGGGCCATAACGTAGGGGCGGGTTCGAAACCCGCCCCTACAATAGTTGGCGGGAAGTTGGCGTCTCCGTCGGCAGCAGGCGACGGCCGGCGGCAGCGCGCGCGGCGGGGCCGGTCCACCGCGCGCCGAACGCGTGGGCGGCGCGGCTAGCGCCGCCGGAGCACGAAGCCCGCGCCGAGCAGCGCCTGGCCGGCCAGCGCCGCCGCGCCGAGCGGCAGCGCCGGGCCGCCGGTGCGCGGAAGCTGGGCCGGCGCGGCCGGGGCAGCCGCCGCGGCTGGCAGGTTGACGCAGGCCACGTAGACTGGGACCTCCTGCGGCGACTTGTGCAGGTTCACCGACTTGCCGCGGGCCATGATGTCGGCCGGCGAGGCATTGATCTCGGTGACCGACGCGCCGTTCTGCACGTTGGTCAGCGGGAAAACGACCGGACCGGCGCCCGGACACGTATCCGCGTGGATATGGGCCGGCATGTTGGCGTTCGCCGACTGCACTTTGACCTCGACGCGCGTCTTGCCGCCGCCGATGTCGGTCAGGGCGACGGTCCCCGTCGCCGTGGCCTCGTTCCGGCCCGGCCCGAAGTTGAGGGTCATTGCCTGCTGCTGCGCGAACGCGACTGCCGATGTGGTGAGCACGAGCAGCGCCGGGATGAGCAAGAGTGCCAGTTTCCGCATCGCCGTTCACCTCCGCAACGAGTAGGATGTGCGTAGGATGCCGTCGCTCCGGGTGCCGCTGGCCGTCGCCTGCTGCCGTAGAGAACTCGCCCAATCGCCAGAGGCAGGAGCCGAGCGCACTCCTTGCACCTCCGCAGTCGCGCGCTCGGCTCCGGGATCGCCGACCTACCGCCGCCGCAGGACGAGCCCAGCAGCGAGCACGGCAAGGCCGGCAAGCGCCGCCGCGCCGAGCGGCAGTGCCGCGCCGCCGGTCCGGGGGAGCTGCGCTGGCGCAGCCGCCGGCGCCGCGGCCGGTGCCGCGGCCGAAGGCTGGGCCGCCGGCGCTGGCGCGGGTGCCGCGGCCGGTGCCGGCGCCGCCGCCGGCGGCAGGACCTGCGCCGTCTCTCCTGTGATCGCCACGTACCAGTTGTTCGCGACTGGGTGGCCCTTCGTCTCGCCGGCGGCCTGGTCCTGCACCCAGAAGTACAGCGGCCAGCCGTTGTAGGTCACCTGCCGCTTGCCATCGCGCCGCTGGATGGCGTCGAGCTTGCCCGGCGTGCCGGTCGGCAGCGCGAGCTGCCCAGGGGCCTCCAGAATCGGCCAGAGCTGGACGCAGCGGTCGTAGCAGTTGCTCTCGTTGGGCTTGTCGTTGCGGAAGACGTACAGCGTCATGCCGCGGCTGTCGGCCAGGTAGCGGCCGAGCTGCTGTGACTCGCGCACGGTGACCGCCGTTGCTTGCTGCGCGAGCGCCACTGCCGAGGTCGCCAGGATGAGCGCCGGAAGGACTAGGAACGCCAAGAGCCTCACCGTTTCGCACCTCCGCGCTAAATATTGGCTGCCGGAGCGTCCGCCCGGCGCCTTGCCCCTCTCCTCTGGTGTCTATATACGCACCGCGTCCCTCTCTGGATGCACGTATAATCGCAGCGGCGTGCAGGCCATCGGCCAACGCGCGTCGCGGAGGTGTCCGTGGCCACGGTCCTCCTGCCACTGCCGGAAGACATCGCGCGCGGCGCGAGGCTGCTCCGCGCGGCCCAGCGCATCGTGGCCTTCACCGGCGCCGGCGTCAGCACCGAGTCGGGCATCCCGGACTTCCGCAGCCCGGGCGGTATCTGGTCGCGCTACCGCCCGGTGCTCTATCACGAGTTCCTCGGCGATCCGGAAGCACGCCGCCGCTACTGGCGCATGCAGCGCGAGCTCTACCCGACGCTCGCCGGCGCGCAGCCCAACGCCGCGCACCGTGCGCTCGCGGCACTCTGGGAGCTGGGCCGACTCGACTGCGTGATCACGCAGAACATCGACGCGCTGCACCAGCGCGCCGGGTGCCCGCCGGACTGCGTCATCGAGCTGCACGGCAACGGCACGCGCGTCGGCTGCCTCCAGTGCGGGCGCACGTGGCCGCGCGCCGAGGTCCAGCCGCGCCTAGAGGCCGGCGAGGACGACCTGCGCTGCGAGGCCTGCGGCGGCCTGCTCAAACCGACGACCGTGGCCTTCGGCCAGCCCATGCCCGAGCGCGAGCTGCGCGAGGCCCAGCGGCGCGCCGCGGGCTGCGATCTCATGCTCGTCATCGGCTCGACGCTCGTCGTCTATCCGGCGGCCGACATTCCCGTCTGCGCACTGGAGGCTGGTGCGCGGCTGATCATCGTCAACCTGAGCGCAACGCCGCTGGACGACCGCGCCGACGTGGTGCTGCGCGGCCACGCCGGGCCGACGATGGAGGCCCTGCTGGCTGCGCCGGCGGCGCGCCTGGAGGACCCGCCATCCGCCTAATCCTCGTGCGCCACGGCGAGACAGCGTGGAACGCCGAGAGCCGCAGCCAGGGGCTCAGCGACCTGCCGCTCAGCGCGCTGGGGCTGGCGCAGGCGGCCACCGTGGCCCGCGCGCTGGCCGGCGAGCCGCTGCGCGCCGTCTACAGCAGCCCGCTGCGCCGCGCCTACGAGACGGCCACGGCCATCGCCGCGCTCCACGCGCTGCCGGTGCTCGTCGAGCCCGACCTGCGCGAGCTCAACCAGGGCGACCTGGAGGGGCTGACCAGCGCCGAGATGCGCGCGCGCTACGCCGACCTCCTCACGCGCTGGCGCGAGGACCCCACCTGCGTGCAGCTCCCGAACGGCGAGACCATCGCCGCGCTGGCGGCACGCGCCGTCGCCGCGCTCGACCGCATCCGCACGCGCCACGCCGGCGCCCGGGGGAGCATCGCCCTCGTGGCGCACAACTTCACCAACCGCGCGCTGCTCTGCGCGCTGCTCGGCGTGCCGCTGGCGCGGCTGCGTGCGGTCCCGCAGGACGTGGCCGCGTACAGCGCGCTCGACCTCTTCGGCCCGGTGGTGCACCTGGCGACGCTGAACAGCACTGCGCATCTCGCCGGCGTGGGGTCCCCGGCGCGCGCCGTCTGATCGGCGCCGCGGCCGCGGCGGGGGAATCCAAAGGGGGCTTCGCCCCCTTTGGAGCCAATTCGAGGGGTGGGCGCGGGGCCGCCCACGAGGACCATTTTCAGACCAGGCATGCATACGGAATCCGTAGGACAGGCAAGCGAAGCGCATGGGAGGGGTAGACAGCGGTTACCGTCCGGGAAACAGCGCCCCGCGACGGCCGATGGGGCGCGCGGGGTCTACGCGGCGTCTACTCGTCCAGCAGCTCGGGCGGCAGATCGGCCTCCGGCTCGGCCCCGAGGGGCCCGGCGCCGCCGGGGCCGAGCGACTGCTCCATCTCGCGGGCCCGCTGGAGGCAGCGCGGGCAGAAAACGTAGATGTCGTTCACGTCGAGGCGAAACTCGACCTGGTCGCCGCCGACCTCGGCGCCGCAGAAGTCGCAGTAAAAGAGGTCTTCCGGCTGGCCGCCGTGCTCAATCACGGCCGTCCTCCGCGCGGGCGGTGGAGCCGGAGCCGGGGGCTCGCAGGAAGGCAGCGGCCGCCGCGACGACGCGCTCGACACCGGTCCGCCAGAAGTGATCCGCGCCCGGCACGACGATGGTTAGCACGGTCTGATACGCGGCGACGCGCTGCGCCGCGGCGGCGTCCACCAGCGCGTCGTCCTGGCCCCAGATGAGCAGGACCGGGAAGGCGACGTCGGCGAGGAAGCAGAAATCGCTGCGGCCGAACGGCGGCGAAACGCCCACAGCCGCGGCGACATCGCCATGCTGCGCTGCCGCGGCCAGGCCCACGGCCGCGCCGAACGAGTAGCCGACCACGGCCAGCGGTACCTCCCGCGCGCCGACCCAGCCACCCAGGGCCTGGCATGCCGCCAGCACGTCCCGCTCCTCTCCCGGCCCGCCGTCGTGCACCCCCGCGCTC
>JACQUS010000564.1 GCA_016210125.1 Chloroflexota bacterium
GGTGCGGACCGAGGCCGAGGCGTGGCGCATGGTGCAGATCTACTGGCGGCGCATGGAGATTGAGCAGACGCTGCGCTATCTGAAGAGCGAGGTGGGGCTGGAGAGCTTCCGGGTGCGGACGTTTGCGGCCATCGAGCGGGTCGTGGCCTTGGGCATGCTCGTCTACGCCTTCCTGATTGAGCTGCTCGCGACGGGCGGCCGGCTGGTCAGTGTCCTGTGCCGCCTGACCCGCTGGCTGGGGCTCAAGAAAGAGAAAGAGACGCTCTACAAGCTCAGATGGGGCATCAGCCGCCTGCTCATCGGGCTAAGCCCGGGTTATGGGTAAACTCCAGGGGCGTGCTCTATCCGCCATAGGTCGCGAGGTGAATATTACATAAAGCGACTCAGCGCATTGACATGCCCGACTGGCCACACCTATACTTGGTCCTGAGTGTCCGGCGATGGGGGCCGGCGACGGCGCTAGGGCGCGCCACGAGGATGGGCGATGGGCGACGACGCCACGATGTTCGGCCGCCTCGACGAGAACGACCGTAGCTTCCTTGTACGGGTGCAGCAGCACCTGCCACTGCTGGCCGATCTGGCGCGCGCCGACGTGCTCCTCTACGTCCCGACGCTCGACGACAGCGCCGTCGTGGTTGCGCAGGCGCAGCCGAACACCGTGCCGCCGATCTACGCCGAGTCACTGGTGGGCGAGCGGCTGACCCCGCTGCAGGACGCGGCGGTGTTCCGCACGCTGCGCCGGGGCCACGTGGCGCACCATCTCGACACCGAGCTCGTGCGCGGGGCGCCGACCGTGCAGGACGTGTACCCCATCGTCCGTGAGCAGCGTGTCATCGGCGCACTGTCCGTTGAGACCAGCCTGCTGGAGCACGAGCGCCAGCGCAAGAAGAGCCCGGTCTTTCGCAGCGCCGTCGCTCAGGTGCGCAGCATGATGCTACGTGGGCAGCTCGAGGGTGGCGAGCAGGTCGACCGTCTCGGTGAGCACAACGGCTCACTGGTCGTGCGCCACGACGGCGCGATCACGTACGTTAGCTCAATCGCCGAGAACCTATATCGCAAGGTGGGACTGAGCCAGAGCCTGCTACACCAGCGGATCCGCGACCTCACTACCGACGAGTCGGCCTGTTTTGAGGCGCTGGAGACCGGCGGCTGCGTCGAGCAGGTGGTGCAGCAGTACCGCTTCACCTGGCTGCGACGTGCCATCCCGCTCGTGGCCACACGCGAGGAGCGCTGGCTGGGCCGCGTGCTCGGCCGCGCGCGCGAGATCGATGGCGTGCTCATCGTTATCGAGGACATCACCGACGAGCGCCAGAAGGAGCAGGAGCTCCGCATCAAGTCGGCGATGCTGCAGGAGATCCACCACCGCGTCAAGAACAACCTGCAGACCATCGCCGCTCTGCTGCGTCTCCAGGCGCGGCGCACCGGCTCGCTCGTGGCTGCCGAGATCCTGCAGCAGACGATCAACCGCATCGTCAGCATCGCGGTCGTGCACGAATACCTGTCGCACGACGAGCAGAGCATCATCGCCCTGCGTGAGGTGGGGCAGCGCATCATCCACGAGGTGACCCAGAGCATCCTGGATCCGGAGAAGCGCATCCGCTTCGTGTGCGAGGGCGACCAGGTGACGCTGCCGGCGCAGCAGGCAACCTCGTGCGCACTCGTGCTGAACGAGCTGCTCCAGAATGCCGTCGAGCATGCCTATCCCGCGCGCGCCGAGGGGCTGGTGCGCGTCGCGCTACACGAAGAGGGCGACCGGCTGCGCATGGAGGTCATCGACGATGGGCAGGGCCTGCCGCCCGGCTTCGACGTCGAGCGCGACGGCAGCCTGGGCCTGCAGATCGTGCGTACGCTGGTGCACGACGATCTCAAGGGCACCTTCAGTATGGCGCCCACGGCGCCGCGGGGCGTCCTGGCGACGGTCGTGTTCCCCAAGCACGGCGCACGCTACCAGCGCGGCAGCGCTGCGGACGGTATGGCCGCCGAGGCGATTCATCCGCTCACCGGCCAGCGCTGGCAGCTCGTCGGTGCGCGCTCCGGGCCGCCCCTGGGCGCCGAGGTGGCGCGGAATCTCCTCTGACTGAGCACGACTGACTGAGCACGACTGACTGAGCACGACGAGAAGCCCCTTGGGAGCGGACGCTCCGGTGGGCTGCACCCGAGGAAGGATCGCCCATGACATACACGGGGAAGGCGCGAGCGCGCGAGGTGAGTCCGGCGACCGGCGCGGTGCGCGTCGTCATCGCCGACGACGAGTCGATCATCCGCATGGACCTGCGCGAAATGCTGCAGTCGCTGGGCTACACGGTCGTCGGCGAGGCGGGCGACGGCACGACGGCGGTCAGCCAGGCGCGCGAGCTGCGGCCCGACCTGGTCATTATGGACATCAAGATGCCGGGCATGGACGGCATAGCCGCGGCGAAGGTGCTGACCGAGGAGCGCATCGCGCCCGTGCTGCTGCTGACGGCCTTCAGCCAGCAGGAGCTCATCGCGCGCGCCAAGGACGCCGGCGGGGTCGGGTACGTCGTCAAACCGTTCCGCGAGTCCGACCTGCGGCCGGCCATCGACATCGCGCTGGCGCGCTTCCGCGAGTTCCTCGAGCTGGAGCGCACTGCGGCCAGCCTGCGCGACGCGCTGGAGACGCGCAAGGCCATCGAGCGCGCCAAGGGCGTGCTAATGGACACGCAGGGCCTGCACGAGGCCGAGGCGTTCCAGAAGATGCAGCGCCTTTCGATGAACACGCGCAAGCCGATGCGCGAGATCGCCGAGGCGATTCTGCTGGCGCACGAGGTCGGCAAGGACACGCCGTAGCGCAGCCGCGCCTGTGCACCCGTGCCGGAGTCGGGGGCGCCCCGCCGCCGCATCATCGTTATGTGCCTGGATGTGCCTGGTCATTCTCGTTTCCGATGGTGCAGGACGCAATCTAGCGCTGACGGGGTGGTGTAGCGCCGGCACGCGGGAGTGCAGCCGAGAAGGGGCGGTGGTGTGCTGCCATCCGGCGCGCCGATTGTCATCGCCTGTTGCGCCCCGCAACGGCGGGGCATAGAGGTTTTCAGCCTAGTTTGCCCCGCGGCGGGCCGCGACCATCGGGAGTGA
>JACQUS010000553.1 GCA_016210125.1 Chloroflexota bacterium
CCCGCCGATGGTCAGGTCGGCCTCGCCGCGCTCCAGCAGCGGCCACTGGCGACCATAGAACGACGTGATGAGCTCCACCACGAGTCCTTCGTCGCGGAAAGCGCCCATCTCCAGGGCCACGAAGTGGGGCAGGTAGAACACGCCGGCCACGCCCTGGTTCATGCGCAGGTGCACCATCCCTCGCCTCCTATCCGGCCAGCCAGCCGCCGTCTACGTAGAGCGTATGCCCGGTCACGAAGCGTGCCTCGTCACTGGCGAGAAAGACGGCCGCGCCGACCATGTCCTCGGGGTCGCCCAGTCGGCCGAGCGGGACACGGTCGACGAAGCGCGCCCGCGTGGCCGGGTCGGCCATGCGCTCGCGGTTCAGGTCGGTGAGCGTCGGCCCCGGACCGATGGCGTTGACGCGGATGCCATACGGCGCGAGGGCGAGAGCCATGGCCTTGGTCAACGAGCGGACGCCGCCCTTGCTGGCCACGTAGGGCACGCCGCGCGGGTCGCCGGACTCGACGCGCTGCGATGCGGTGTTGACGATGGCCCCGCCGCCGCCCTGGCGCACCATCTGCCGCGCGGCGGCCTGCCCGCAGAGGAAGACGCCCTTCAGGTTCACGCCGATGGTGCGGTCCCAAAGCTCCTCCGGCGTGTCGAGGAAGTCGTGGGGCAGCGAGATGCCGGCGTTGCTGACCATCACGTCGAGGCGGCCCAGCTCTTGGACGACCCGCTCGACCAGCGTCTCGACCTGAGCGCGCTGCGCTACGTCCACGGCCACCGCCAGCCCGCGGCGCCCCAGCGCGCGCACCTCAGCGGCCGTACGCTCGGCCGTCGCGCCGTCCTGGTCGGCGACCACGACGTGCGCGCCCTCGCGGGCGTAGCCGAGGGCGATGGCCCGGCCAATGCCGCGCGCTCCGCCGGTGACGATCGCCACGCGGTCCGCCAAACGCATACCCTGCCTCCTCTGCCGGCGCCGGCCGCGCGCGCCCGCGGCCACGCTAGCCGTCCGACGACGAAGGTGTCAACCGCCGATGCCGGCCATGTGCTCGTACACCTTGACCAGCGACCCCCAGTCTTCGTCGCCCCACCCGCAGGCAACGGCCGCCTGGTGCAGCTCCTGGCCGAGGGCCACGAGGACCAGCGGCACGTGCACGTGCGCGCCCAGGTCCAGGACGGCGCGCCCATCCTTCAGCCGGCCGTAGTTCGAGAAGCGCGGCTGGAAGTCGCGCTCGACGACCATCTTGCCACGAGAGCCCAGCGCGTACGACGCGCCGCGCGAGTGCTCGAGCGCCGCAACGACCTCGGCCGCCGGGACGCCGGCCGCCATGCCGAGCGCTATCGCCTCGCACAGCGCGGCGCCGTTCGTGTAGAGCAGCATGTTATTGATCTGCTTGGCCACCTGGCCCGAGCCCGGCGGCCCGAGGTGGAAGAGGCGACTGCCGATGGCCGCCAGCGCCGGCGAGGCGCAGCGAAACCCCTCCTCGCTCGCGCCGAGCATGATCGTCAGCGTGCCCTGCACCGCGGCCGGGATGCCACCGCTGACCGGGCCGTCGACGAAGTGGGCGCCGCGCGCGGCGGCCGCCTCCGCGAGCCGGCGGGTCAGGGCGAGCGCCGTCGTCCCGAGGTCTAGCAGCACCTGCTCGGGGCGGGCGGCCGAGAGCAGCCCGTCAGCCCCGGCGTAGACGCGCTCGACGGCTGCGTCGTCCGTCACGCACGTCAGCACGACGTCTGCGCGTGCCGCCACCTCGGCCGGCGTCGCGGCGCGCTCGGCGCCATGCGCCACCAGCTCGTCCACCGGCGACTGGCTGCGGTTGTGCACCACGAGGGCCAAGTTGGCGCGGCGGATGCACGCGGCGACCGGCTTGCCCATGCGCCCGAGGCCGATCACGCCGACGCGCGGCACGCCGTCGGCGAGCACTGGGGGCCGCAGCCCCGGAGCGCCGGTCGCCGCCGCGGCGTCCAGCCGGACGCCGGCCAGCGCCTCGTGTACCGTGGCCAGCGCGGCCGGGCCGTCCCCCTCGTGGCCGTGGCGCACGGCGCTCAGCACCCAGCCGTGCACCACCGCGCCCAGCGGCGTCGGCGCGCCGACCCTGCGCGCGAGCTCCAGTACCCCCTCTAAGTCGCCGCGCAGGTCCGCCAGGGTGCCATCGGCTGGCGAGAAGTCGCGCCGCAGCATCCGCGGGCCGTGCTGCTCCATGGCCGCCGAGGCACCCGACGACGCCAGCGCCACCTGCATGAACAGGCGCGGATCGAGGCCGGCCTTCGCCGCGGCAACCAGCCCCTCGGCGGCGCCGGCCAGGTTCGTGGCGAAGGCGAGATCGCTCACTAGCTTCGCGATGTGATCGTGGCGATCCATGGCTGCCTCCTGTGAAAATCACCTTGTCGGCGGCTACCCCGCCCCACCCCCGGTTTGGGACGCAGAGGGGCTTCGCCCCTCGGC
>JACQUS010000547.1 GCA_016210125.1 Chloroflexota bacterium
CGGCGAGAGCGCGTCACGCGGTCTCGCCGCCCGACAGCGGGCCGACCTGGAGATCGCCGCGCTGGATGAGCGCCAGCGTCGTCGCGCCGAGCTGCAGCGCCTCGCGCGTCACCGTGGTGCGCAGGTCTTGGAGCGTGGCCGCCCGTACCTGGGTGACGACCTGCTCGGCCATGTCGGCGTCCACGATCCGCGACAGGCTGGCCTCGATCTGCTCGCTCTGGTGCAGCACGTAGTCCAGGTAGGCTTGGATGCGGTTTGTCTGCCCGCCGAAGCGTCCGCGCTCGTCCAAGAGCTGTTGCATGGCCACGTCGAGCGTCACGAAGAGCGTGTTGGCCTGCGCCACCGTCGAGACGCTGTTCTCATTGGCGATGAGCTCGCTGAGGAAGAAGCCAGCTCCGGCACCTACCGTCGCGCTCTGGGTGCGATTGATGGTGATAGTCATGAGCCCGTGGGACGGCGGGTTGACCACGAAGGCCGACGTGCCGGAGACGCCCCCGCCGCCTCCGGTCAGCGTGGTGGTGATCGTCTTGCCAGCGAGCGCCGCGGCGATGTTCGGGCCGGTGCCTTGGACGGCCGGCGGGCCTTCGTAGCCCTCGAGGGTGATGATGATGCCCAGCGCATTGAAGTTCAGCGCTTGCGGCGTTTGGGATGACGTGCGCATCTGGGCGACCGTGACGGACTGGCTCTCGCCGGTCGACGAGGTGATCGTGACGTTCGTCCCGCTGGCCGAGAGCGTGTACGTTTTTCCGGCCTGGGCCTGAGTGACGTTGACCGCCGCCACACTGACGCCCGGCCCGTCCTCCGGCGCGATGAGCTCGAGGCCGACGGTCAGCGTGCCGCCGCTCTGCTCCACCGTGCCCTGGTCTCCCGTGCCCGGGGCTGCGGCGCCACGGAAGAGGTAGAACTCGTTGAACTGCGTGTTATCCAGGATGTTGTCCAGCGCGCGGCGGAGCTGGAACAGCTCGGCGCCGATGGCGCGGCGCTGATGATCCGCGATGATCGAGGTAGTTGCCGCCACTGCCAGCTCGCGCATGCGCTGCACGATGCCGAGCGCCTCGGTGAGCGCGCCGTCGCCGATGTTGAGCAGGCTGATGCCGTTCTGCAGCGCCTGCGCCGACTGGCCGAGGCCGCGGAGCTGCGAGCGCATCCCAGTGGCGATCTGCAGCGCGGCGGCGTCGTCGGCGGCGTGGCGCACGCGCAGCCCGGTGCTCAAGCGGCCGGCCGAGCGCACGATCTCCTCGCGCCCAAGGCCGAGCTGGCGCACGGCGGCCTGCGCGGTCAGGGCATTGCCGATCGCCGACGTCATTGCCTCGCCTCGCGGCGCTGGGCGGCCCAAGCGAGCCATGGGGCGCCCAACGCCCGGCAGAATGGTCCTGCGGTATTGCTCCTAATAGATGATTCGGAAAAACCCTAGGGATTGCCTAGGGGAATTTCGCACCGCCGAGCGTAGGCGGGCTCCCGATACGAGGCTAAGCGCTCGGCGTATGCTCTCCGGCCACTACAGATAACATAAGAGAATCCAAAGAGGGCGAAGCCCCCTTTGGAAAACCTTCTGGGGCGGGGTGGGGCAACGCGCGATGGCTATTCGTCAACCTAGGCGGCGCGAGCGTGCCGGCCACCCGGTGGCCACCTGCGGTCAGCGGAGCGGCCATCCGGGCGACGCCGGCAGCGCCTCGCGCGCGGCGGTTCGCGCTTCGTGCTAGCCGCCGCCGAATAGGTCGGTAAAGCGCTCCTGCGCCGGCTCGAGCTTCTTTTCGACCTCATCAGCCGTCAGCGTCATGGGATTCTTGATGGCGCTGAGCGGCGGGCGCCCGGCCGGATACGTGGCGTCCGGGTGCGGCACGAGGTAGCGCCAGGCGGTCAGCTTGTTCTGCGCTGCGACGCTGTGCAGCCACTCCTGGAACAGCTTGGCCGCGTTGGGATGTGGCGCGTCCGCGGCCACGCCTGACGCCACCCACGAGATGGAGTTGGCGTCCTCGGCATAGACGATGTCGACGGGCTTGCCGGCCGCCTTGTCGTCGAGGAACGAGGAGTCCACGACGCCCAGGGAGATCGGCCGCTCGCCACTGGTCGCCATGGGGTTGAGCTCGAACTGCGAGCGCACGATGAACAATTTGTTCTGCTTCAGCTTCTCGTAGTAGCTCCAGCCGTACAGCTCGCTGAGCTGGATGACCAGCTCGCCGCCGGTCCCGCTGTGCTTGGGATGCGACGTGGCCACCTTATCCTTGTACTTCGGATCGGCCAGGTCTTTGTAGCTCTTCGGCACGTCGGCGCCCGTGATCAGCTTCGAGTTGTAGCCGAGGGAGTTGGCCTGGATGTAGAAGGCCAAGAAGTAGCCGTCCTTGTCCCGGTAGCGCGCGTCGTACTTCTTCGCGCCCTCAGGCATGTAAGGGATGACGTACTTGCGCTCCTTGTGCAGCTTCCAGAAGCCTAGCCCGCCGTGCTGGACCACGTCGACCGTGTACAGCTTGGCCTCGCGCTCCTTGCTGATCCGCGTGAACTGCGGCCCGGCGCTCAGCCGCGTGCTCTCCACCGTGATGCCGGTGAGGTCCTGAAACGCCTTGGCAATCTCCTTGACCTCGGGCTCGCGCAGCGAGCCCCAGTAGGCAACCTTGCCCTCGCGCTTGGCCGCCTGGAGGAGCGCCTCGTCCACCTCCCAGCCGGAGGTGAGCTGCACCTTCTTGGCCGCCGGCTGGGCCGGCTTCTCCGCGGCGGGCTTGGCCGGCTGCGCCGGCACCGCCGGCTTCTCGGCCGCGGGCTTGGCCGCCGGAGCCGGCGCAGCCGGCGCGGCTGCCGGCGGGGCCGCCCCGGCGGCCGGTTTGGCCTCCTGAGCCGGCTGCGCCGGCGCGCAGGCGGCGGCGAGCAATCCGAGTACGACGAGTGCATGCACGACGACCACTTTCACGTTCGCTCCTCACGTCCGCGTCTTGCCGGCGTCGGTCGACGCCGGAGGGCTGCCAATCGCGCTGGGGCGCACGCGCTTGGGCGAGCCGGCACCCCAAGCGCGCGACAGCATAGCACCGCGGCGCCGGCAGCACAATGACTGTCGGCGCTGGACCGCGATGAGGCGCGTGCACGCCGGCCCGGCGCGGGCTGCGCGGGGGGCGGCCAGCGCCTCGCCAGCGGTGCCCCTTGCGCCCCGCGCGCTGGGGCAGCATAATCCGCAGCGCGCCAGGCACACAAGCGCTGGCACGACGCTGCGCATGGCGCAAGGAGGGTCTCCCGTGTTTCTGCCGGATGCCACCTGGGAGGACGTGAAGGCGCAGCTCGGCCAGACCGACCTGCTCGTGTATCCGCTCGGCGCCTTGGAGACGTACGGCGTCGCGCTGCCGCTCGGCACGGAGAGCTACGTCGTCGAGCACATCGCGCGCGCGGTCGGCGAGCA
>JACQUS010000548.1 GCA_016210125.1 Chloroflexota bacterium
CCGCGGCGCCGCGAAGCCGCGTTGAGCCAGCGCTGGTGGCTCTCGTGCAGATTCTGGCTGAGATCGAAAAGGAGCCGCATCACTGGCCCATCGGGCGGACGACCTTCCAGAAGATCGCGTACTTCGCCACCGAGTCTGAGCTACCTACTGGGCTCCGATACGAGCGAGGGAGTTACGGCCCATACGCACCTGACCTCAAGGTAGCAATCACGCGGCTTGTGAATCACGCGCTCATCCGCGAGGAGCAGCTTGGCCGAATGTTTGCGGTAAAGGTCGGCCCGACCTTCGCGGACGCCTACAAGGCGTACGAAGGTGAGATAGCGGAGTGGCGGGCCACTATTGATAAGGTCGCCGATCTCTTTATGCGTATGCGTACCCAGCAGGCTGAGGTCGCGGCGACAGTCCATTTCGCCGCCAGATCGCTCTCAGTGCGAGCTGAGGGACCGATAACCGAAATGGACGTACTGGCTGAAGTCATGAGGTGGAAGCAACGACGCCGGCCTTCGCTGAACGAGGCTGACGTCGCCCTCACGATCCGAGGGCTAAGCATGCTGGGTTGGCTCAAGGTGAAGCCTAGCCCCGAACTTCCAGTGACCGAAGAGGTGCTAGTGGGTGTGTGACTGGGTCTAAAAGGATTGAGTCCTCCACAGCGACCAGGAAAGTGCTGAGCCAGCAATCCGGCAGCGGAGGAGGCAACCATGCGCACCACCAAAGGGGCGGTCCTGTATCGCTTCAACGAGCCGGTCGTGGTCGAGGAGCTGCGGCTCGATCCGCCGAAGGTCGGCGAGGTGCTGGTGCGCGTCGCCGTCGCCGGGGTCTGCCACAGCGACCTGCACGTCGCCAACGGCCAGATTCCGTTTATCCCTCTGCCGACCGTGCTCGGCCACGAGGGCGCCGGCATCGTCGAGGAGATCGGCCCGGGTGTCACGACGGTCAAGCCCGGCGACCACGTCCTGCTGCTCTGGCGCACGCCCTGCGGCCGCTGCCACTACTGCGCCGTCGGCCGCCCGGCGCTCTGCGAGCAGGCCATGCGCCTTCGCGCTTCGGGCCTCATGACCGACGGCACGACCCGCCTGCGCAGGAACGGCCAGCAGATCTACCACTTCAACCTTTGCTCGTGCATGGCCGAGCACTGCATCATGCCGGAGCAGTCGGTGATGCCCATCGCCCCGGAGGTGCCGCTCGAGGTCGCCGCCGTGATCGGCTGCGCCGTCATCACCGGCGTCGGAGCGGTGATCAACCGCGCGCACGTGCGCGAGGGCAGCAGCGTCGCCGTGTTCGGCACGGGCGGTATTGGCCTCAGCGCGGTAATGGGCGCCGTCCTGGCCAACGCGACGCGCATCATCGCCGTGGACGTCAAGCAGAACAAGCTGGAGTTCGCCAGGCAGTTCGGCGCGACCGATCTGGTCAACGCCGCCGAGCGCGACGCGGTCGAGGCCATCCGCGAGGTGACCGGCGGCCGTGGCGCAGACTACGCCTTCGAGTGCATCGGCGTGCCGAAGGTGATGGAGCAGGCGTTCGACGCGACGTGCAACGGGGGCACGACCGTCGTGATCGGACTGACCAAGCCCGGGACGACGATGTCCGTGCCGACGGTGCCGCTCGTGTTCCAGGAGCGCGCGCTGCTGGGCGCGGTCTACGGCTCCGCGCGGCTGTGGACCGATCTGCCCTGGCTGATCGACCTTTATCGCGCCGGCAAGCTGCCGGTGGATCGGCTGATCACCCACCGCTACCGCCTAGAGGAGATCAACACGGCCTTCGCCGCTCTAGAGGCCGGCGAGGTGGCGCGGGCCGTGCTGGCGATGGGCTGAGCGGTCGTGTGTGGCGGAGGGAGTCCAGCCGGGCGAAGAGCCGCTGGACTCGAGAGTCCTGGGGCGTGGCGGAATGATCGCCTGTGAGGGCCTTTCAAGGCGGCCTGGCCGGCCGCCCGCGCAAGGGGGAGGAAGCGATGACCAAGCCGCGAGGGCTGCTATTCGCGCGCATGGATATCCCCGCAGAGCTGGAAGGCGAGTTCAACGACTGGTACAACCGCGAGCATCTCGCCTGGCGCCTCGAGCGCGCGCCCGGCTTCTTGTCCGGCCGTCGCTTTCGCGCGCTCGAAGGCACGCCGAAGTACGCCGCGGCCTACGATCTCGAGAGCGTGGACGTGCTCCAAAGCCCGGCGTACCTCAGCATAAGGCAGGAGGAGCGCGCGAACCCTACTCCGGAGTTCCAGCGGGTCTATCCGCGCTTCCAGAACTTGAAGCGCGGCGTCTACGAGGAGATCACCCCTGACCCGACCGACTACCGCCCGCCGGCCGAGGGCCGCATCCTCTTGGTGGCGATGCTCGTGCCGCGGCCGGAGCATGAGGACGAGTTCAACGCCTGGTACAACACCGAGCACCTGCCCGCGCTGCGCTCGGTGTCCGGCATCCTCACGGCGCGGCGCTTCCGCGCCGTCGAGGGCGAGCCGAAGTACGTCGCGCTCTACGACGTGACGAGCTACGACGTGTTCAAGGGCCAGGAGTACCTGACGAAGCGCGAGTCGCCCTGGGCGACGCGTATCCGCTCGCTGCTCGCCAGCCGCGAGCGCTGCGTCTACGAGCGCATCTTCCCGCCGGTGGGCTGACGCCGTCGTGCCCCGCCGCGGCGTCCGTATGGCCTTGCCGGCCTGGCGCTGGGGCGCGGATCGCGGCGCGCTGCCGTTGCGGGGCGGGGGAATCCAAAGGGGGCGAAGCCCCCTTTGGTCGTTCTCCTTGGTCGTTCTCCTTGGTCGTTCTCCTTGGTCGTTCTCCTGGGAGGGGGCAACCCGCCCGTGAGGGTGACGCTCAGCCGAGCATCACATGCGCGGCAGGACCTGCTCGCCGAGCAGGCGGATGCTGCGCAGCACCAGCTCATTCGGCATGCCCGGGAACTGCACGCGGAAGATGAACGTCGTTACCCCCGGCATCTCCGCTAAGTAGCGCTGGAGCTCCTCGCGCGCGGCCACCGGATCGCCGATGACGAAACGGTCGCGCGCCAGCTCGGCGAACTCGGTGCTCCAGGCGTCGTCCGCTGGCAGGACGGTGTGCTGGCCCCACTGGCGGTAGGCGGTGTACTTCGTGTCGAGGTACGGCCGCACCTCGGCCATCGCCGGGCGGTGCTGCGGGCCGACGTAGGCGTCGCGCCGCAGGGGCACCTCATCGGGAAAGGGCAGGCCGTGAGCTGCCCGCTCCGCGCGGTACAAGCCCAACTGGCGCTTGATCGCCGGCAGCGCGGAGTGCGGATTGATGACCCAGGCGTCGGCCAGCCGCGCCGCGCGGCGCACGGCGGAGTCGGCATTGGCGGCCATCCAGATGGGTGGGCGCGGCTTCTGGATCGGCCGCAGCGTGAGCGTCGCGTCGTCCAGCCGACAGTGCTCGCCGTGGTGCGTCACGCGCTCCTCGGTCCAGAGCCGCTTGAGAATCGACAGGTTCTCCTCGAAGCGCCGGACGCGCTGGCCGATGGGCACGCCGAGGGCGTTGTACTCGACCTCGCGGTAGCCGATGCCCAGGCCACAGATGAAGCGGCCGTCGGTGATGACGTCGAGCGTCGCGCCGACCTCGGCCACCTCGACGGGTGGCAGCAGCGCGGAGAGCAGAATCGAGAGCCCGACGCGCATAGTGCCGGCCTCGGCCGCCAGGCGCGCCATCAGCGGCACGGACTGCGGCTCCTGGAAGGGCGCGGAGAGGAAATGCTGCCCGGCGACGACGAGGTCGAAGCCCACGTCGCGCGCCAGGCGGACCTGCTCGATGTGCTCCCGGAAGCGCTCATAGGCCGACTCGTGCATGGGATACTGCTTGGACACGAGCAGACCGAAGCGGATGGCCATCGTGCTCCTCTGCCCTCCCCGCCCGACGGGCGGAGGCTTTCCTGGTGGCCCCACTGTAGTCGATGGGCGGCGCGCTGTGCACGCGCCATCGCCGGCGTCCCTCAGGGACATCACCTTGGCTATAGAGACCGGGCTGACGACCTACGATGCGACGTACCTGTGGCTCGCGCGGCACCTCGGCGTGCCCCTGGTGACCTTCGACGAGCGGCTGGAGCGGGTGGCCAGCGGCGCCTAGCCAACGCGCGCGGCCGGCGCTATCGTCGGCATGGGAGGTGCCACTATGCGCGTCGCCATTGCCGCCGACCACGCCGGCTACGCGCTCAAGACCGTGCTCGCTGAGCGGCTGCGGGCCGACGGCTACGCCGTGCTCGACCTGGGCGCCGACGACGACGCGCCCAGCGACTACCCGGATCACGCGCGCGCCGTAGCCGAGGCCATCATTCGTGAGGAGGTCGCGCGCGGGATGCTGGTCTGTGGCTCCGGCGCGGGGGCGGCCCTCGCGGCGAGCAAGTTCCCCGGCGTCCGTGCCGCGCTCTGCCACGACACTTACACCGCACGCCAGAGCGTCGAGCATGACGACGCCAACGTGCTGGCCTTGGGCGCGCGGGTGGTCGGCCCGGAGCTGGCCGTCGAGCTGGCGCGCACCTGGCTGGCCAGCCGCTTCTCCGGCGACGAGCGCTACGCCCAGCGCCTGGCCAAGGTGTCCACCTTCGAGCGCCGCTTTCCCGTCCAGGAGCTGCAGCGCCAGGGCCAGAGCCTCTGGTACGACGGCCTGCGCCTCAGCCTGCTCGCCTCAGGCGAGCTACGCACGCTCCTCCGCGCCGGCGTCGGCGGCGTGGTTGCCGATCCGGCGGCCGTCGAGCGCGCCGTGGCCGGCGGCAGCGACTACGACGCGGCGCTGCGCCGGCTGCTTGCTCGCGGGCACGACGACCGCGCGGCCGTCATCACGCTCTGGCGTGAGGACGCGCGCGCCGCGGCGGCGCAGCTCCGACCGGTCTACGAGCTCAGCGGTGGCGCCGACGGCTACGTCAGCACGATGCTGGCGCCCGATCTGGCGGACGACGTGACCACCATCGCCGCCGCGGCGCGCGACCTATGGCACGAGCTGGACAGCCCGAACGTGCTCGTCCAGGTGCCGCCCACGGCCGCCGGCCTCCGGGCCGTCGAGGAGTTGATCGCCGCTGGGGTCGCCGTCGACCTCGGGCCCATCGGCGCGCTGGCGACGTACGACCGCGCGGCCGAAGCCTACCTGCGCGGCCTAGAGCGGCGCGCCGCTGCCGGCCAGCCACTCGACGGCGTCGCCTCGGTCGCCAGCGTGCTGATCGGCCCGCTCGACGCCGCCATCGACCGCCTCCTCTGGGCGCGCTGGCATGCGACCCCCGACCCGCAAGCGCGGGAGGAGATCGCGGCCCTACTCGGCCACGCGGCCATCGGCAACGCGAAGCTGGTCTACCAGCGCTGCCAGGCGATCGTCGCCGGGCCGCGCTGGCAGGCGCTCGCCGCGCGGGGCGCGCGCGCCCAGCGGCTGCGCTGGGCCGCCACGGCGATCCACGACCCGCGCTACCGCGACGTGCGTTACGTCGAGGAGCTGGTCGGCCCGCAGACGATCGTGGCCCTGCCGCCGGCGACGCTGCGCGCCTTCTGCGACCACGGCTACGTGCGCCCCGGCCTGGCCGAGGGCCTCGCGGCGGCGCAGGCGACGTGGGCCGCCCTGGCCGGCCACGGGATCGACCTGGCCGCGGTCGCCGCGCAGGTCGAGGTCGAGGCCATCGCTGCGCGCCAGACCGCCTTCCAGGCTCTGCTCGTGCACGTGGGTCGCCTCAGGCGACCGGCGGGCGCGCCGGCCCCGCGCGCCGAGCTGGGGGCGCACGAGGGGACGGTCGCGGCGGCAGTCGAGCGCCTGGCGCGCGAGGACGCGGCGCGGCGGCTCTGGCAGGCCGACCCCGACCGCTGGAAGCCCGGCGACGCGCAGCACGCGCTGGTCGTCCGCCAGCGCCTTGGCTGGCTGAGCGTCGCCGGCGAGCTGCGCGGCTGCGTCGGCCAGCTCACCGACTTCGCCGACCGCGCCCGCGCGGCCGGTCTGCGTCAGGCGGTGCTGCTGGGCATGGGCGGCTCCAGCCTGGCGCCGGAGGTGCTGCGTCGCACCTTGGGCGTCGCGCCGGGGGCGCTCGACCTGGACGTGCTCGACACGACGGACCCGGCGACGATTCTGCGGCTGGAGCAGTCGCTCGACCTGCCGCGCACGCTCTTCGTCGTGGCCAGCAAGTCGGGCACGACGGTCGAGACACTGTCGCAGTTCGGCTACTTCTACGAGCGCGTGCGTGCGCTGCGCGGCGCGGCGGCCGGCGAGCAGTTCGTTGCCGTCACCGACCCCGGCACGCCGCTGGAGGGGCTGGCGCGCGAGCGCGGCTTCGGCGACGTCTTTCTGAATCCGCCAGAGATCGGGGGGCGCTACTCGGCGCTGTCGTTCTTCGGGCTGGTGCCGGCGGCGCTGCTCGGCGTCGACCTGACCGCGCTGCTGGAGCGGGCCGAGCGCATGGCCGACGCCTGCGCGCCGAGCGTCCCGGCGGCCGAGAACCCCGGCCTCTGGCTTGGCGCGGCATTAGGGGCGCTGGCCGCGGCTGGGCGCGACAAAGTGACGCTCGTTCTGCCGCCGGAGCTGGCCAGCCTCGGGGCGTGGGTCGAGCAGCTTCTCGCCGAGAGCACCGGCAAGGAGGGTCGCGGGCTGGTGCCCGTGGACGGCGAGCCGCTGGGCGAGCCGGCGGTCTACGCTGCCGACCGCGTGTTCGTGGTCGCGCGGCTGGCAGGGGCGGCCGACTCGGCCGCAGAGGCCCGCCTGGGGGCGCTGGCGGCGGCCGGCCATCCCGTGCTGCGCCTCGGCCTAGCCGATCCCCTCGACCTCGGCGGCGAGTTCTTCCGCTGGCAGCTCGCCACGGCCGTGGCTGGCGCGCTCCTGGCCGTCGATCCGTTCGACGAGCCGAACGTGCAGGAGAGCAAGGACAACACGAAGCGCGTGCTGGCGGCGTTCGCCGCCGAGGGCCGGCTGCCCGAGCCGCTGCCGGCGCTGCGCGCCGACGGCCTAGCGCTCTACGGCGACGTGGCCGGGCGGTCGGTGGCCGAGGCGCTGGCGGCGCACCTGCGGCTGGCGCGGCCGGGCGACTATCTGTCCCTCCAGGCCTACCTGCCTTACGACGCGGCGGTCGAGTCCGCGCTGGCGACGCTGCGCGTGCTCCTGCGCGACCGCCTGCGGTTGGCGACGACGGTGGGCTACGGGCCGCGCTTTCTGCACTCGACCGGGCAGCTTCACAAGGGCGGGCCGAACAGCGGCCTATTCCTCCAGCTCACGGCCGACGATGCCGCCGATGCGCCGATCCCCGGTCAGCCATTCGGCTTCGCCACGCTCAAGCGCGCCCAGGCGCTGGGCGACTTCGCTGCGCTGCACGCCCGCGGGCGGCGCGTCTTGCGCGTGCACCTCGGCGCCGACGCGCTCGTCGGCCTGCGCACGCTGGAGGTGGCGGCGCGCGAGGCGGTCGGGGCCTGACACGCGGGCATTCACGGAGGCGCGTGCTCGGAGGCGGCATACCAGATTGCCGCGGATGCTTGCTCACACGGCGGTTCAGTCGTGCAGAAAACCGCGCAGCCGTTCTTCGAGCAGAAACTTGGAAAACCCCTCGCTGTGCCCGGTATCCCCGCTGGCGATTCCGGCCGAAGCCAGCCGGTGCACTACTTCCTCTCCATCACTCCCGGCCACCACATGGATGCGCTTGGGTGTGATGTTCGAAACGCTCGACCACAACTCAAGGAAGTGGGTTTCCATGGCCCGCCAGCCGACCACGAGAACCCTGTCCACGTCCGGCAGGATGGTCTTCAGCTGTTCGATGTGAGCGGTCGGGCATTCAAAGTCCGACTTGTTCACCACTGGGACCGCGATGGCGGGAAGGTAATACGCAGCGTCGCTTCCGCCGCTGCTCGCGTCTTTTCGAAATTCGTCGATCCACTGGAGCACACTTGACT
Source organism: Chloroflexota bacterium (assembly GCA_016210125.1). Taxonomy (GTDB): domain Bacteria; phylum Chloroflexota; class UBA6077; order FW602-bin22; family JACQUS01; genus JACQUS01. The sequence goes on from JACQUS010000548.1 coordinate 7,844, forward strand.
GTTCGGTTCGCCAAGAGACATACCCCACGACTTTACGCACCCAGTCGACGGAACCGTGGAGCTTGAAAAGTTTGTATCTTGGGCTCGCGATGTATGCGTCCACGCTATTATTGAGCTCGATATACAGCCCCCTGGAAAGGGCCTGGTCGAGCAACGTGTCATAGTTGAAGGTGACGAACGCGACAGACTCGTCGTTATCCGAGCGCCACTTCGCAACTCGGTCAAGCAGCGTGGCGTAGTTATCGATGTGAGCAGTATGCTGAGCCCACACGTTCACGCAGACCCGGATCACGTCCTTGAGATACGAGCGGAGTTCGATCATTTGACGAGCGACATGGCGATACCGTTCCCCCTCGTCGCGGATGTTCTCGAGCTCCTGTTCGATGGAAGGGCCGGACTCGGTGTTGAGCCGTCGCAGTCGGGCAAACAGCGGAGCACACTCGGCATGTTGCCCCATCTGCTCGAAAAAGCGATCATCAAAGAGTTGGTTGGCCAATGGGGGCCGGTGTCGGTTTGCGTCATCCACTGGTCTGAAATCCAGATGCCCCTCACTGGAGTCGTAGGAGGCACCGGCGCCGAAGATGATCAGCAACATGGCGGTCGTCTCCAGGCGAGCTACTCGGCCAGTGCAAGTATACTGGTAATGCTTATCGGATTTGGCATTCGGTAACCGTTCACGTGCGGTATGGCGCTTCGGCGCGGCGAGAGCCGATCGCGCTTCTGGCAGCAGCGACGGTGACGCTGGGCAGCGCCGGCGGCATGCCGGCGTCCATAGGAGGGCCTGATGCACGGTGGCGCACCGGCCATCCACGTGGCGCGCGACGCGGCCGAGCTAGCGGAGCGGGCCGCGGCGCTGCTCGCCGAGGAGATCACCGCCGCGGTGGCGGCGCGCGGCCGCTGCGCCCTGGCGCTGGCCGGCGGAGGCACGCCGCGGCCGGTCTACCAGCGGCTGGCGCAGTCGCCCTACCGCGAGCGCGTGCCCTGGCCGCAGGTGCACGTCTTCTGGGGCGACGAGCGCTGCGTCCTGCCGGACGACCCGGCGAACAATGCACGGATGGCCCACGAAGCGCTGCTGGCGCAGGTCGCGCTGCCGCCGGCCAACGTGCACCGTGTGCCGGTGGAGCTTGGCGCGCCGGAGGCGGTGGCCGCCGCCTACGACGCCGAGCTGCGGGCCTTCTTTGGGGAAACCTCACCCCCTCGCTCCCCCTCTCCGTTCGCGGAGAGGGGGCTGGGGGGTGAGGTCGTGGCGCCGCGCTTCGACATCGTGCTCCTCGGCATGGGCGCCGACGGCCACACGGCCTCGCTCTTCCCCGGCAGCCCCGCCCTGGCCGAGCAGGAGCGCCTGGCCGTCGCGGTATACGCCGCCCACCTGGCGAGCTGGCGCGTGACGCTGACGCTGCCGGTGCTGAACGCGGCGCACACGGTCGTCTTCCTCGTCGCTGGGGCCGACAAGGCGCCGGCGCTGCGCGCAGTGCTCGGCGGGGCGTCCGACCTGCCGGCGGCGCACGTCCGGCCGGCCAGCGGTCGCCTCGTCTGGCTGGTGGTTGCGGCGGCGATCGGCGAGGGGTGACCACGGGCTGGCCGCCTCGCCGATCGCCGCTACGGCATAGCGAAGTCCGGCGTCCAGCGGTGGGAGCAGGGGCCTATCAGCCGCCGTGTCGCCGGGCTGTCTACGCCACCCCGAGTCGAGATCCGGCGGCCGGCCATGGCCCGTCCACGCTCCCCGCGCCGTTGGCCGTGCCGCCGCCCGCAGTTGCCGGCACAGGCGCGGCGGACGCGCCGTCCACGGAAGCGCGCTGCGGCAGCGGCGCGGCGGGCAGGTCCAGTGGCAGCTCGACCGTGAACGTGCTACCGTGCCCCGGCCCCGGCGAGGTCGCGCTGATCCGCCCGCCGTGGGCCTCGACGATGGCCTGCGCGATGGCCAGGCCCAGCCCCGTCCCTTTGATCGCGCGGACCTCGGCGCGCGAGGAGCGGTAGAAGCGCTCGAAGAGCCGGCCGGCGTCCTCGGGCGTCAGCCCCAGACCCTCGTCGGTGACGCTGAGGCGCGCCGCCGTCGCGTCGCCGGCGACCTTGACGCGGATCGTCCCACCCCGCGGGGAGTAGCGGATGGCGTTGGCGATCAGGTTGTCGAGCACCTGCCGCATGCGCTCGCGATCGACCGCGACGAGCGGCAGGTCCCCGCCGGCGACGACGAGCTGATGGCTGGCCATGCTCTCGGCGTAGCGCGTGACCGTTTCCTGCGCCAGCGTGAGGAGGTCGGTTGGTCGGCGGTCGAGGCCGAAGCGCCCGCTCTCGAGCCGGCCGAGGTCGAGCAGCTCGTCGACCAGCCGGCTGAGGCGCTGCGCTTCGGACTCGAGCTGGGCGGCGATCTCGCGCACGCGCGCGCCGTCGTAAACGCGCGTCGCCAGCAGCTCGGCGTAGCCCAGGACGACGGCCAGCGGCGTGCGCAGCTCGTGCGAGGCGACGGAGACGAACTCGCTCTTCAGCCGGCTCAGCTCGCGCAGCGCCTCCACCTCGCCGACGACGGCGAACGCGCGCACATTGGCCAGCGCGATGGCCGCCTGCGCAGCCAGCCCGGTCGCCAAGGCGATCTCCTCCGGCGCGAAGACGTGCCTCGTCGAACTGAAGTGCACGACCATGACGCCCTCGAGCTGCTCGCCGACGGCCAGCGGCACGAGGAGGCAGGAGCTGACGCCGTACCACGCGGCGAGCCCCGGCGGCAATAGCGGGGAGTCAGGCGCGTGCGCGATGGCCAGCGGCTGCCGCTCGGCGCAGACGCGCGCGAACGCCGGGAACTCCTCGTGCGTCAGCTCGCGGTAGGGGAAACGCGCCAGCTTTTCGGCTGGGACGCCGTGGTGAGCGCGCAGCACCAAGCGCGAGCGGTCGGGCGCGACGAGGAAGATGAGCGCGTCGTCGGCCTTCAGCAGATCGACCGCGCGCGCTGCGACGTCGCCGAGCACCTGGTCGAGCGGGGCCAGGCGGGCCAGGTCCTGCGCCGTGCCGACCAGGGCGTGGGCCACGGCGCTGGCGCGCTGCGTCGCCACCAGCAGGCTGGCGTTCTCCTCGGCCTGCTGGCGCAGTCGCCGGGCGGCGCCGCGCACGAGGCGCAGGAGCAGCAGGTAGAGCGGGGCGGCGAAGCCCACGAGGCTGAGGGCGGCGAAGAGCTGCAGCTCGGCGATGGGCGCCGCCAGCGGCCCGAAGTCCTGCTCCCGCTCGACGTCGCCGGCGACGCCGCCGCCGTCACGCAGCGGCACGAGCAGGCGGAGCTGCCGGTGCGGGCCGGCCGGTCGATCGACGGCGACGATCTCATGCGTGACGCGGCCGGCCGCGGCCTGGGCGATCAGGGCCGGCGACAGCGCGAGCTCGGCTGGCGCGCTGGCATAGAGCTGCTGGCCGCCGAGCGACCAGAATGCGACGCGCTCGGTCGGCGCGACGAGCACGCGCTCGCTCGCCTCGGCCAGGCGCTGCGGCGCGCCGGCGGGCAGCGGGTCGCCCGGAAAGACGCGCGGCTGGGCGCCGCGCATGGTCTGTGCCAGGCGGTCGCTCGTCTCCTGCGCCGCGCGGTCGAGGAGGTAGCGCTCGACTATCCAGCCAGTCGCTGCCATCGTGAGGGCCGTCGCCAGTAGCGTGACGGCCAAGCTGACGAGTGTGAAGCGGCGCACCAGCCCTTCGCCGGGATGCGGTCGCCGGCCCGCCGCCGCGTCCTGTGCTACCATCGTGCGTCCCCCGGAAGCAGTTCCCAAGGCGCGTCCGCAGGCTTGGCCTAGCGCGAGGGCTTGCCTCTGCCGAACGGCTGAGCGTGGCCAAGGAGAGGTCCCGCGCCCACGTAGCGTCGCCCGTCGGTCAGGCGCCATGGGTCCATCGCTGCTTCCATCGCTGTTTCCATGTTGCCGCCGCGCGTGCGTGGGCGCGGTGATCGTGGTTACGTAGCGAGGTTGTCACCGAAGCGTTGCCTAGCAGGGGATCGAGCGAGCGTCTTCGTTCGCTAGCATCGTACGTAGCGGGGCCGAGAATCAGGACTTCCCCGATAGTGCGTTGCGCGCGCCCTAGGGCATGCTCATAGGCGAGGGCCGGCCCCATCCCCTGTGTCTCCCTTCCCGACGGGGGAGAGGGAGACGCGGCGACGCGGGGAGGGGTGCGGTGCGGCGGCTCGCCGAATGTCCGAACCCGGTGAGGGCGGAGCAAGCGCCGCTGGTGGCCCCGCACGCGCGAGGCGCTCGTCGCCCCGGCAGGGTGCGACCGCCGGGGATGGCAAGGGGAGTCCGAGGGGGCGAAGTCCCGTCTGGGGTCCATCGCAGAGTGCGGTGGAGCGACCCGCCGGAGCTGGTTTCAGGAGGGCGGCATGACGCAGGAGACGGTGGTCACCCTGGGGCAGGGGGCACTGCTGACGATCGCCCTGGTGGCGGCCCCGGTCCTGCTCGTCAGCATGGCCATCGGCCTGCTCATCAGCCTCTTCCAGGCCGTCACGCAGATCAACGAGATGACGCTGACCTTCGTGCCCAAGATCGTAGCCGTCGTCGGCGCGATGATCGTCTTCGGCCCGTGGATGATGCACATGATGCTAGGCTACGCCACGCAGCTCTTCTCGACGCTCTGGCAGTTCGCGCGCTGAGGCCGCGGGTGGAGTTCGCCGGATGGTCGGTGCCGCAGGCGCAGGTGTACTTCCTTCTGGTCATGCGCGCCCTCAGCCTGTTCATGACCATGCCGCTGTTCAGCACGCGCGCTGTGCCGACGCTCAGCCGCCTGGGGCTGGCGCTCTTCGTCGCGCTCGTGCTGCTGCCGCTCCAGACACGCCACGTGCCGGAGCTGCCGACCGAGCTGCTCGCCTATCTCGGGCTCGTGGCGCGGGAGGTACTGGTCGGCGTTGTGATGGGGTTCGGCACGACGCTCGTCTTCGCCAGCATCCAGATCGCCGGGCAGATCATCGGCCTCCAGCTCGGCCTGAACATCGCCACGGTGCTTGACCCCTTGAACGCCGGCCAGCAGGTCTCGTTCATGGACCAGTTCTACTCCGTGCTGGCGGCGCTGATCTTCCTGGCCATCGACGGCCATCACGGCCTGCTGCTCGCCCTCCAGCACAGCTTCGAGCTCCTGCCGCCGGGCACGTTCGGCCCGCAGGGCGGGACGCTCGAGGCGCTGGTCGCGCTGACCATGGAGCTCTTTCGTGTCGCCCTGCGCCTGGCGCTGCCGGTGCTCGGCACCCTCATGCTGGTGGACCTGGCGATGGCGCTCCTGTCGCGCGTGGTGCCGCAGATGAACGTCTTCTTCGTTGGTTTGCCGTTCAAACTGGGCCTCGGGCTGTGGATCGCGGCGCTGAGCCTGCCGCTGGTGCTCGGCTCGGCCGCGCAACTGTTCGGCGATCTGCCCGTCGCGTTGGCGCGGCTGCTGCTGCCCAGCGTGGCCGCGCCGCTGCCGGGGGCGTAGGTGTGGCTGGCGAAAAAACCGAACCAGCGACCGGGAAACGTCGCGCCGAAGCGCGCCGGCGCGGGCAGATCGCGCGCAGCCCGGAGATCGTCTCGGCGACCGTGCTCCTCACGGCCTACCTGGTCGTCCTGGCCGCCGGGGGATCGGTCATCCAGCAGCTCCGCGCGCTCCTGGAGACGGTGTTCCGCAACGTCGCCGTGCGGGACATCACGCCCGACCAGGCGCATGCCTATATGGTTGCCTTGGCGCTATGGACTGGGCAGGTTGTCGGGCCCATCATCCTGGCACTCATGGCCGCCGGGCTGCTGGTGAACGTGGCCCAAACGGGCTTCCTGCTGACCTTCGAGCCGCTCAAGCCGAACTTGAGTCGCCTGAACATCGTATCCGGCTTCGGTCGGGTGTTCGCGCGGCGCACGGCGCTTATCGATCTGGCCAAGTCGGTGGCGAAGCTGCTCATCGTCGGCTTCGTCATCTGGAAGACGGTC
>JACQUS010000549.1 GCA_016210125.1 Chloroflexota bacterium
ACCATCTCCGGCGTGTAGCGCGCGAAGTCCCGCTTGAGCACCTGGAACACGCACCGCGGAAGCTCCAGCGTCGGGACGAGCGGCGAACGCGTGCCGAACGGCGGCCCGGCCTGCACGGTGAAGCTCTCGCCCGCGCCGGCGCCGATCGCCGATCGGGCGGATGGCGCGGTTTCTGTCGCGTTGGCCCTGCTCGCCGCATCGTAGCGTCGCCGCTCGCGGTCCAGGCCGGAGAAGATGCCGTCGAGATCCTCGGCGTCGACGAAGTCCTCGCGCAGGATGCACGGGGCGTTCGTGTAGTGGACCACGTAGTCACGCATGTAGCGCTCGTGCTCGAGCACGTAGCGGATGAGCCCACCGACGAAGGCGATGTCCGTGCCGGGGCGAACCGGAGCATGCACGTCGGACATGGCGGACGTGCGCGTGAAGCGCGGGTCGATGTGGACGATCGTTGCGCCCTTCGACTTGGCCTGCATGACGAAGCGATAGGCGACCGGATGGCACTCGGCCATGTCGCTGCCCTGGATCACGATGCAGTTGGCCTCGGCCAGGTCCCACTGCGGCGTCGTCGCGCGCCCGCGCCCGAGGCTGGTGCCCAGACCGGGCACCGTCGAGCTATGTCAAACGCGAGCCTGGTTCTCGATCCAGACCATCCCCAGCCCGCCGCAGAAGAGCTTCTTGATGAGGTAGTTTTCCTCGTTGTCGAGGGTTGCGCCGCCGAGCGAGGCGATGCCGGTGCACTGGTTGACGAGCTTGCCGTCCGGTGTCCGCTCAACGTAGGTGGCGTCGCGCGTCTGCTTGGCGAGCTGGGCGATGCGTTCCAAGGCCCAATCGAGCGGCCGGTCCTCCCAGCGGTCGGAGTACGGCGCGCGGTACCGGACGGTGGTCCAGCGCGTCGGGTTGAAATGGAGCTGGTAGGCGGCCGCGCCTTTCGGGCAGAGCGTCCCCTGGTTGATCGGGCTGCGCGGGTGGCCCTCGATGGAGAGGACGCGGTCGGGCTGGCCGGGGCCGCCGCGCATGAGGTAGACGAGCTGGCCGCACCCGACCGCGCAGTAAGGGCAGACGGTCGGCACGGCCTCGACGCCCGGCTCGTCGAGCCGGCTGCGCACCGCCTGCGTGCGCGCGCTGATAGCCTCCGGCCCCAGGCCGGCCTCGCTGAGCGGGGCCTGGCCCAGATTGCCAAGCTGCTGGAGCAGTGGCCAGCCGGACAGCCGGCCGGGCAGCCCGCCGGCCCAGGCGGCCAGCCTGCTTGCCACGCCGGGAGCGGCGCCGTGCGGCGCGTGCCCTTGACCACCCATCGGGATGTAGCCCTCTCGACGCTAGGATACGCCTCGTCCGAAGCGCGCCGCAACTTGACACTGGACAATGCCGGGCGTATCGTCCGGCCCGTCCGGCCGAGGGTTCACCACGGGTAGACCACGGAGACACGTTGCCGCCGTGCGGTGCCAGCGACGCGCGTGGAACGTCACTGCCGTCCCTCGTCGCGGCGCGCGGCGGAGGTGAGGCCGAGTCATCGCCAAGGGGCAGCGTCGCAACGAGGAGGGGTGTGATGGCACAGGTGAGCAGCAGGCCGCGCGTGGCGGTCGTCGGCGCCGGCGGGTCGATCTCCATCGTCGGGCGCCACAGCCTGGACCTCGCCGAGTACGGCGAGTTCGGCCGCGTGCTCGAGGTCGACGAGCTGCTGGCGCTCTTCCCGGAGACGTCCACGGCGGCCGACCTGGTCGCGGTGCGCTTTCGCGCGCTGCGCAGCACCGCCGTCGGGCCGCGCGACTGGCTGGAGCTGAACGAGCTCATTCACCGGCTCATCGAGGGTGACCCCCGCCTGGCCGGCGTCGTCGTGACGCACGGCACGGCCACGCTAGAGGAGACGGCGTACTTCCTGAACCTCACGCTCAAGGTCGCCCTGCCGGTGGTGGTGGTCGGCGCCCAGCGCCCGCCGACCGGCCTGAGCACCGACGCGGCGCTGAACCTGGTCAACGCCATCCGCGTCGCCGCTGCGCCGGCGGCGCGTGGCCTCGGCGTGCTCACGCTGCTGAACGACGAAATCCAGGCCGCGCGCGAGGTGACCAAGGCGTCGACGTACCGGCTCCAGGCCTTTCGCAGCCCCGACGTCGGCCTGCTCGGCTACGCGGACCCCGACGGTAGCGTGGCCTTCTACCGCGCGCCGACGCGCCGCCACGCGCCGGACACCATCTTCGACACGCGCGGCGTGGCCGAGCTGCCGCGCGTCGACATTGCGTACTCGTACGCCGGATCGGACGGCGCGGCGGTCGAGGCGCTAGTGGCGCGCGGCGCCCGCGGCATCGTCGTCGCCGGGCTGGCGCCGGGCATGCTGACGCCCGGCGAGGGGGAGGCTGCTGCGGCGGTACGGGAGCGTGGAGTGCTGGTCGTCCTCAGCACGCGCGCTGGCAGCGGGCGCGTGCTGGCGCGGTCGAAGCTGCGCGAGGCGGGCATCGTCGCCGCCGACAACCTGAGCCCGCAGAAGGCGCGCGTGCTGGCGATGCTGGCGCTGCTGCACACGAGCGACCCGGTCGCGGTGCAGCGCCTATTCGACGAGTACTAGCGCGCTCCGTCGAACCCTTCAGCAAACTCCTTAGTCGGCGGCCCCACCTCGCCCCAAGGGGGTTCCCAAAGGGGGCGAAGCCCCCTTTGGATTCCCCTCTCGCCTCGCCCCTACCCTGCTTTCCCCCGCTCCCGCGTGCTGGAGAGGGGCACCGAGGAGGCAAGGCCACCTCCTGCGCGCGGCGGTGCGCCGCGGCGCATCCACTACGTCTGTGAGCATGGCGGTTCGTTCACGGCCGCTGAGCCACGCGGCTCGTGGAGTGCCCAGCGTCACCACTGGCGCGCCGATGGCGACGACTCACGGCGTCGGCGTGGACCCCTGCTCTGCATCCACCGGCCCCAGGTACAGATGCCGTGGCGGCTCGGGCGGGAGCTGCCAGATGACCTCCGGGTGGTTCGTCGCCGCATGCATCGCGTTAGCCGCGTCGATGCCCTTGCGGTAGGCTATTTCGAAGGCTGCGAAGTCGCGCTGGGCAAGGGCCGCCTCGATGGCCCGCAGGTGGCCCTGACCGAAAGCCTCCAGGTAGCGGCGCATGTTCGGGCGCGTCGTCGCGCCGACACGGAAGAGCCCGCGGATCTGATTGACGCAGTACTGCGCCAGCTTCCAGTTGCCGCCCTTGGCCGCGTAGTACAGGATCCAGTAGCGCTCGCTGACGTCGGGCATGAGGCGGCCCAGGCCCGGCTGGAGGTCGGCGATCTCGTCGAGCGTCAGCTCGGCATGCCGCGTGCGGCCCACGAGCCGCGGCTCGCCACCCGCGAACTCGGGCTGCGGTGCGTCGGAGGCGCTGGGCTGCTGGGACACGTCTCCCCTCCTTCTCGTTCAGACCCTCGATAACTCGCTCCGGCCACGCCGCCAGCAAGGCCGGCAGCCATGGGTCCACCCCTCCGGGCACGACGCTCGTTGGCGCCGCGCGGCGCGCTAGCCCGCGCCACCGGGCGACGGCGTGTCTCGTCCGCCGCCACCCGCCGCCGACGGTCCCCGGAGCAGGCGCACGACATCCGTTGCCGTGTGCGCGCGCCGGAACAAGGCTAGGTCCTCGTCGCTGATCGACGTGTGGCGGCGCAGCGCACGCAGCAGCGGTGTCCAGTGCTGGCCAAGAAGCACCACCGGCTTGTTGCCGAGCGCGCCCGTTTGGGAAAGATTCC
>JACQUS010000550.1 GCA_016210125.1 Chloroflexota bacterium
GGCGCGCGCAGTGCTGCATCAGCGCCCAGATGCGGCCCATGTCGACCATGCGCCCGTGGCGCAGCGGCGTGGTGTTGGTCATGAAGATCTTAAGGCTGGGGAAGCCGGCACTGATGGCCTCCGGCACCTGCTCGATGATCTCGTGCGGCAGCGTGCCCAGCAGCATGATGTGCAGCGCATAGTCGGCGTGCGACTCGCGCCAGGCGGCCTCCTTCTCGGCGATGACGTCGGCGACGGTGCCGCTGCCCTGCCAGATGGCGAAGTCCACCAGCGTCGTCGTCCCGCCGTGGAGCGCGGCGCGGCTGACCGGCCCGGGCGGCGCGCCGAGGAACGTCTTCCCGCCGTCGAGCGACCAGCGCGTGTGCACGTGCGGATCGATGCCCCCTGGGATGACCAGCTTGCCCGTGGCGTCGAGCAGCCGGCCGACGTCGCCGGTGAGCGTGCCCGGCGCGGCCAGGGCGACGATCTGCTCGCCCTGGATGGCCACGTCCCACGATCCGACGCCCTCGGGCGTCACGACCTGCCCGCCGCGGATCACTACGTCCAGCATCGCCTGCCTCCCGCGCGCGTGCTCACGCCGGCCCCTGCCGGCGCCTTGACCGGCCGCAGTGTAGCACAGCGCCGCCGACGGGCGCGACAGCACGGCGCCCGGCTGCTGCCGTCCCCTCGTAGGGGCGAGGCAAGCCTCGCCCCTACACACGGCGCCACCTATCCGTCGTACGGCACCCAGCGGTAGCCGCCGCCGCTGCGCTCGACGCGGCCGATGGATGGGAAGTGGTAGTGCGACATGATCACCAGCGCGCGCTCGTCGGCGAAGCGCGCCAGGCAGCGCTGCCGCGTCGCCAGCAGCGTCTCGCAGTCGCGGTAGCGGCGAATCCACTCTGGGTGCGCGAACTCGGCCGGGTGATTGAACAGCTCGCCGACGTAGTAGACGACCTCGGGGCCGGCATCGACCCGCGTGATGGCGAAGCCCGGCGACTCCCCCGGCGCCGGGATGAAGCGCACGCCCGGCACGATCTCGCGCTCGCCGTCGACCAGCTCCATGACGCCGGCGGCGTCCAGCGCCGCCTTCTCGCGCTCGATGGCCTCGACGCCTTGGTGCCAGTCGGGCGGCGCCAGCCACTCGACGGCCATGGCGTAGCAGCGGGCGGTGGGGAAGGCCGGCAGCTTGCGCCCGCCGGCCGTCTTCGTCGCCCCGGTCACGTGGTCGCCGTGCGTGTGGCTGATGAGCACGTGCGTCACGTCCTGCGGCCGGACGCCTAGGGTGGCCAGGCCGGCGATGACCCCGGGCGTGAACTCGATGTCCTGCACGGCCAAGATCGCCCCGACCTGCTCCGGCGTGCCGTACTCGCCGAAGCCGCTGTCCAGGAGGATCGAGGCGCCCGGCAGCGAGACGTGGGCGACGTTGAAGCCCTGCTTGAAGCGTGTCTTGGCGTCCAGCTCCATGAACTGGCGCAGCTCGTCCTCAGGCACGTCGGGGAAGGCGCGCTCGATGAGCCACCAGCCCGTGCCGTCAGAGATAACCGACACGCGGGCCTTGCCGAGCTGTCGCGACCAGACGAAGTCCATATGCCCCTCCTGTGTGTCCTTCACGGCACGAGCGCCAGCACTGCCGCCGGCGCGCCGCGTGGGGTTGACAGCGGCCGGCGCTGCCCGTAGCGTATGAGCGGGCGCATGCCACCTTACCCGGCTGGGAGTGCCCCTGTCAAACGCGGCGCGGAGGAGCATGATGGCCTTGCAGCGCGTGTCCGTCGGGCCAGTGGCGCTATGCTGCGAGGATCGCGGCACCGGGAGGCCGCTGGTGTTCGTCCACGGCAACGCCGGGACGCACACCTGCTGGCAGCCGCAGCTCGACTTCTTCGCCCCGCGCTACCGCGCCGTCGCACCTGACCTGCGCGGCCACGGCGAGTCCGACAAGCCGGTCGGCCCGTATCCGATGAGCGCCTTCGTCGCCGACCTGGCCGCGCTCTGCGACGCGCTGGGCGTCGAGCGCGCCGTGCTGGCCGGGCACTCTATGGGCGGGCGCGTGGTGATGAGCTTTGCCCTGGCACACCCCGAGCGCGTCGCCGGACTAGTCCTGGTCGGCACGGCGGCTACCTCATTCGGCAAGGCCGAGGAGCGCATCGCGCGCGTCCGCGAGCTAGGCATCGAGCGCGAGCTGGCCGAGTTCATCGAGTTCGAGTCCAGCCCGGACACGCCAGCGGAGCTGAAGCGCGAGCTGCTCGCCGAGGCGCTGAAGACCCCAGAGCACGTGCGCATCGAGCTTTGGAAGACGGTCAGCGCCTTCGACGTGTCGGCCCGCCTCGGCGAGATCGCGGCGCCGACGCTGATCATCGTCGGCGAGCTGGACCGCGGCACGCCGGTCGCCGCGGCCGAGCTCCTGCACGAGCGCATCCGCGGCGCGCAGCTCTTGGTCATCCCCGACGTGGCGCACTTCACCATGCTGGAGCGCGCCGCGCTGGTCAACGAGCGCATCGCCGCGTTCCTGCGCGACGCGGTCGGCTGGTAGCGCTCGCCGTCACCGCGGCGCCAGCGCCTCCAGCGCGTGCTGGAGCGTCACGTCCCACGGCGCGCTCGTCTGGCGCGGCATGGCGACCGCGAGCTGCACGCCGGCGCGGAGGTAGGCGGCGAGCTGCTCGCGGCAGCGCGTAGCGTCGCCGTAGACCGCGGTGCTGTCCACCAGCTCGTCTGGCACCTGGCGCGCTGCCGCCTCGGCATCGCCCCGCGCTAGCGCCGCGCCGACGCCCGCGACGATGTCGGCGTAGCCGATGGCCGCGAAGTAGCGCGCGTAGCTACCGAAGCCCACGTACATGACCAGCAGCCGGCGCGCCGCTTCGCGGGCGCGGGCGAGGTCGTCGTCGACTAGCACGCGCAGCATGCACGCGACGACGACGCGCGACGGGTCGCGGCCGACGCGCCGCGCGCCCTCGGCGACGTGGCCGATGGCCTCGGGTATGCGGTCGACGGGCATTACGCCGAGGTGCACGCCGTCGGCGATGGCCCCGGCCAGGCGGCACATCTGCGGCCCGACGCCGGCGAGATAGATGGGGATGGCGCTCCGGCGCGGCGTGAAGTCCATCGCGAAGTCGTGGAGCTGGTAGATCTGCCCCTCGTAGCGCGACTCGCCGCGCCAGAGCGCGCGCAGCAGCTCGACGTACTCGCGCACGGCGCGCACGGGCCGCTCGCGCGCCGGCCCGGCCCCTTCCGGCGTGAACCACTGCGTGCCTAGGCCCAGCCCCAGGATAAAGCGCCCACCGGCGAGGTCGTCGGTCTCTGCGGCGCTGAGGGCCATGAGCGCCGGATGGCGTAGGCCGAGGTTGGCAATCGACGTGCCGATGCTGACGCGGCTCGTGAGGTGCGCGCAGGCGACGGCGTAGGGAAACACGTCGTTCTGCGCCTCGGTGAGCATCACGGCGTCGTAGCCGTGCTCCTCGGCCTGCGCGGCGTAGCGCGCCAGCGCGCTCGGGGGCAGCGCGGTGCGGCTGTTGAGGCAGAAGGCCAGGCGCATCGCCGATCGGCTCAGTGGAAGTACGCGCCGCCGTTGACCGGCAGCACCTGCCCACTGACGTAGGCGGCGTAGTCCGATGCCAGGAAGAGCGCCGGCCCGACCATGTCCTCCGGCTCGGCGATGCGACCCATGGGGTGCTGCCGCGCGACCTCGGCCAGCTCCTCCTCGGTCATGCCGTAGCGCGGCTGGGCGGTGTTCGTCGTGCCGGGGGCGATGCAGTTGACCGTGATGCCGTAGGGCGCGACCTCCAGGGCGAAGCTGCGCGTGAAGCCGAGCAGGCCGGCCTTGCTGGCCCCGTAGTGTGCGCCGCGCGCCCGCCCCATGAACGACATCGTGGAGGCGATGGTGACGATGCGCCCGTAGCGTCGCGCGATCATGCCCGGCGCGACGGCGCGGCAGCAGAGGAAGGTGCCCTTCAGGTTGACGCCGAGCACGTCGTCCCAGGTCTGCTCGTCCATGTCGACGACGTAGGCCCGCGGGTAGATGCCGGCGTTGTTGACCAGCACGTCGATGCGCCCGAGCTGGCGCTCGACCTCGGCGACCATGCGCGCCACCTGGTCGGCGTAGCGCACGTCGGCCGGCGCGGCGATGGCCCGCACGCCGTGCGCCGCGGCCGCGGCGCGCACGGCCTCGGCCTTGTCCGGCGCGGCCGGGTAGTTGATGGCCACGCTGGCCCCGTGGCTGGCGAAGCCCAGCGCCAGCGCGCGGCCGATGCCCTGCTCGGCCCCGGTCACGAGCACCACCTTGCCGTCGAACCGCATCTGCCCCTCCCCCTTGTCAGCTATCAGCCGTCAGTTAGCAGCCGTCAGCGCACGTCGTGGCGCCATCGTACCCCAGCGCGGGGGGCTTGGCTAATATCCTCTCCCTTGCTGCGCTCCGTGCTGCTATCATAGCCCGCGAGCGGTCTTGCTTCGCCTGACGGCTGACCGCTGATAGCTGACGGCTGATAGCTGACGGCTCTGGCTCGCGGAGGCGGCGGTGACCGAGCTGATCTGGGATGGCAAGTACGACAAGGATGGGCACCGCGTGGCGCCCTTGCGCGTCAGCCTGCCCTTCCAGACCGTCGAGACGGTCAACGAGTCGGCGCAGGAACGGCAGCGGACGCTCGACCTGTTCAGCACCGGCCGCGACCCGGCTACGTGGTCCGGTGAAGCTGATCGTCGACAGAAGCCGCAGCCACCGCGCATGCTCAAAGAGATCCGGGCCGACATCCTGGCGCTGCAAAGGGAGACCGAGGGGCTGCTGTCCGAGATCGCTGGGGGAGGCGGGCGATGAGAGCGACGGAAGCGAACCTGCTCAATTTCGTCAGGGGGTCTCCCCAGTTCGTGATCCCCATCTATCAGCGCACGTGCAGTTGGGCGGAACGGGAGTGCCGCCAGCTTTGGGACGACATCCTCCGCACGGGCAGCAACGACGCCATCAGCGCCCACTTCGTCGGCCCCATCGTCTACATCGAGAGCGCAGTGTTCAGTGTCACCGCCTCTTCACCGCTCCTGGTCATCGACGGCCAGCAGCGGCTCGCCACCATCTCGCTGTTGATCGAGGCGCTTGCCCGGCAGTTGCGCGAAGCAGAGCCAGTGGACGGTTTTTCGGCGAACAAACTGCGCCACTATTACCTGTTGAACCCCCTGGAGGACGGGGAGCGCGCCTTCAAACTACTCCTCACCCAGACCGATAAGGATACCTTGCTCGCCCTGGTGCAGCAGAAGCCCGTGCCGAAGGAGCATTCCGTTCACCTGAAGCAGAACTTCGAGTTCTTCGAGCACCAGATCGCCAACCTGAATAACAACGACCTCACGGCCGTCTGCAAGGGGCTGGCCAAACTCGTCATCGTCGACATCTCGCTCAGCCGCGACCACGACAACCCGCAACTTATCTTCGAGAGTATGAACTCGACGGGCCGCGATCTGACCCAGGCCGACCTGATCCGCAATTACATCCTCATGGGGCTGGAGCCTCCGCACCAAACGCGCCTCTACGAGGACCATTGGCGGCCGATGGAGGTTGAGTTCGGACAGGAGGCTTACAGCCAACACTTCGACAGCTTCATCCGCCACTACCTCACCTTGAAGACCGGGGAGGTCCCGAACGTGCGTGAGGTGTACGACGCCTTCAAGGCGCACGCACGCAAGTCGGCAGGGGCGGCCGCCGCGGTTGACGCCCTGGTTAGCGACATCCATGAGTTCGCCGGGCACTACTGTGCGATGGCGCTGGGCAAGGAGCCAGATAGGGAGCTGGCCGCCGCGTTCCAGGACCTCCGAGAGCTCAAGGTCGATGTGGCGTATCCCCTCCTGCTCGAGCTGTACGACGACTACCGGCGCAAAGTGCTGCCTCGGCAGGACCTTCTCTGTGCTGTGCGCCTCGTCGAGGCTTACGTTTTTCGGCGTGCCGTCTGCAACATCCCCACGAACTCGCTGAACAAGATCTTCGCGACCTTCGGGCGCGCTCTCAAGAAGGACCGCTACTTGGAGAGCGTCCAGGCGCACCTGCTGTTGCTACAGTCTTACCGCAGCTTCCCGCGCGACGAGGACTTTAAGCGCGCGCTGAAGGTGCGCGACCTATACAAATTTCCGAGGCGAACCTACTTGCTGCGCCGCCTGGAAAACCACGGGCGTAAAGAGCGGGTGTCGGTGGATGAGTACACCATCGAGCACATAATGCCTCAGAACGAGAACTTGTCTGCCAAGTGGCGGGCCGATCTCGGGTCCGATTGGCGGCGCATCCACGAAACATGGCTGCACACTCTCGGCAACCTGACCCTCACGGGCTACAACCCCCAATACAGCGACCGCCCCTTTGTCGAGAAGCGCGATATGGAGGGCGGCTTCCATCACAGCCCGCTGTGGCTTAACAAAGGCTTGGTCGCCGTGCTGGAGTGGAACGAGGCAGCCATCCAGGAGCGGGCAGACCGGCTCGCGGCACGAGCAGCCGAAGTTTGGAGATATCCGTCGCTGCCGCAAGAAAGCCTCAAAGTTTACCGGCCTGCGCAGGAGAAGGCGGGGGACTACGGCCTCAAAGACCACCCTCACTTGGCCTCCGGCCCCATGCGCCCGGTTTTTGAGGCCTTGCAAAAGGAAGTCCTGGCACTCGATCCGTGCGTGACCGAGGAGTTCCTGAAGCACTACGTTGCTTACAAGGCCGAGGGAAACTTTGTGGATGTTGTGGGGTCGGCAACGCGACTCAAGCTCACGCTGAACATGCCTTATCCCGATCTGGTGGACCCGAGGCGCATCGCCCGCGACGTGACAAACATCGGCCACTTGGGCAACGGCGATGTGGAGGCGGGCATCTGCTCGCTCAGGGAGCTCCCTTACGTCATGGTGTTGGTTCGGCAGGCATTTGAGTACCAATTGGACAAAGCTGAGGGCACTGGGTGATCGCCAACCTCACGCACCATCCCGCCGCCGCGGACCGCGGCGCCCCATCGCTAGGCGTGGTGCCGGACTGTTCGGAGCTACTGCCGAACCGCAGGCTCTTCGTCGAAGTGAAGGGGCGGAACAACCCGCGCGACGGAATGCCCTCGGTGACGACTGCCCGAGTGCGATTCGGCAGCAGGCTCTCAGCCCGCTAACATAGGGGCCTGCCGGTCGCCTGTCAATGACTCCCGGCGAAGGCGGCGATGACGCGCTCGTAGGTGGCCGGCCAGGGCGCGCCCCCAACCGCATCAACTCGCTCGTCAGAGCGGCCACCTCGGTCTCGCGCCGCAGATCCTCGGCATACTGTCCGAGCCGCGCGTTCGGTGGTATCCTCCCCACGGGTTCGGCTGCCCTCCTTGGCCTCGCGGCCGGGGGTCTTTCTCGCCATGGATGGTAGCCCCGCTCCTCTCCAAATCTAGAGACAGTCTAAGACGTCACCGGTCACGGCATGCGGGCATCCATGCGCAGTGGCCCCGTTGCCACGGGAAACCGCAAACACCCGAGAGGTGCAGATGATGGTTCACTACCAGCCGCTCTTGCTGCCACCCGACGAGAATCAGCCTGCTGATGACGCTGGGCACAACGGGTCCCGCCCGGCCAAGACCACCTCTTTCTCCGACATCGACCTCAACCGATGGAAGGAGTACGAAGACGTCTTCACCGGTACTCTGTGGTTGCTCGGCGCGCGCGACAAGACCGGTCCGCACGTTGGCGACTACTGGGGCAACTTCGTTCCACAGATCCCGAACCAGGTCCTTCGCCGCTTCACGAAGGCCGGCGACGCTGTGGTGGATCTCTTCAACGGGATGGGTACGACGCTGATCGAATGCCGCCATCTCGGCCGACACGGAATAGGTGTCGAACTGCTGCCGCAGATAGCCGACAAGGCCCGCCGCCGTATTGCGGCCGCCGCCAACCAGCACGATGTGACGACCACGGTCCTCGATGGTGACTCCCGATCGCCTGAGACGGCCGGGCGGGTTCGGGCCGAGCTCGCGGCCCTCGGGAAGACCCATGCCGATTGCGTGATCCTCCACCCGCCCTACCACGACATCATCGAGTTCAGTGACGATCCGGCTGACCTATGCAACGCCCCGACCCTCGAGTCGTTCCTCGAGCAGTTCCGGCAGGTAGTGCTGAACGCCGTCCATCTCTTGGCCGACGGGCGGTTTCTCGCGTTGGTTATCGGAGACAAGTTCGAGCACGCCCAACTAGTGCCGCTCGGCTTCTATTGCGCCCAGGTGTGCATGGAGGCTGGCCTGCAGTTCAAGGCGATCAACGTCAAGGACATCCAAGGTAACGAACGCGGCAAGGGGAAGAGCGAGAACCTTTGGAAATACCGTGCCCTACGCCAAGGCTTCTA
>JACQUS010000551.1 GCA_016210125.1 Chloroflexota bacterium
GACAATTCTCGTCTACACAGTTCCGGGTATTCGCAGGCCCAGTCACGACGGCTGCGTCCCGCGCGTCAGGCTGGCCTCGAGCAGGGCCTGCTCTTCCTCCTTCGAGAGCGTGTAGCGCGAGGTGCCGCCACGCACCGGCTTGGCATACACGCGCGAGCCGCTGCGTCCGTGCAGGCTGCTGAGGACGAAGCCGTCACCGTCGGCGTTCGTCACGGCGACGCTGAAGCTCTGGTCGCCGCCGGTGTCGTCGAACGGGTTGAAGCGCACGACGCCGACCTGCTGCAACGCCTGGCGCAGGCGCAGCTCGAGCTGGTCGCAGCGCGCAATGGCTTGCAGAGCCTCCGCCGCCGCGTCGTGCGTCGCGGCGAGGTGGCCCTCCAGCAGCTCGTCGAGACGCTCGCCGCGCACGCCCTCGCGCAGGCGCCGGTAGTGCAAGACCGCACGCCGCAGCCGGCGCTCGAGCGCCAGCACGTAGAGCGCCAGCGCCACGACGGCCACGGCCAGCGCAGCGACCGCGGCCAGAAGCACATCGACGATGGTCATTGTGACCCCTCCGTCGGAGCGCCCACCTTCGCCGGCGGCGCAGCGAGCGCCACGGCGACCTCCCCGCCAATCCGCGCGTTGTTCCGCAGCAAGGCGACGTTGGCGCGCAGCGCTGCGCCGCCGGTCAGCTCGAACAGCCGCGCCAGCGCGCGGGGCGTGACGGCCGCGCCGACGACGCCGGCCGCCTCCAACTCGGCGAGGGCCGTCGCCAGAGCCTGCTCGACGACCGCAGCGTCGGCGGCAGCCTCGACCGGCGGCGGGACCGCTAGCACGACGCTACCGGCGAGGCCCAGGGCGCGCTGAGCGCGTAGCAGCGCCGCCGCCTGCGCTGCGTCCTCGACGACGTCGTCAACAGGAAGGCCGGAGTGCGAGTGGTAGAAGGCCGGCATCTCGGCGCAGCGCCAGCCGACGAGCGGCACGCCCCACGTCTCCAGCCACTCGCGCGTCCGGGGAAGGTCGAGCAGCACCTTCGGCCCCGAGCACACGACCAGGGCGCTCGCGCTGGCGAGGGCGACGAGATCGGCCGACACGTCGCCGGTGGCGCTCGCGCCGCGGTGAACGCCGCCGATGCCGCCGGTAGCCACGACCGCGATCCCGGCGCGCGCGGCGAGCCAGAGCGTCGCGGCGAAGGTCGTCGCGCCGTCGTCTCCGCGACGGGCGAGCGGCGCTAGATCGCGCAGGCTGGCTTTGGGCACGCGAGCGCCGCGGGCGAAGCGCTCGAGGTCCGCCTGGTCGAGGCCGATCGTCGGCTGGCCGCGCACGAGCCCCACGGTCGCCGGCACGGCGCCGGCGGCGCGCACGGCGGCCTCCATCGCCAGCGCCGTCTCGACAGACAAGGGGTGCGGTAGGCCGTGCGCGACCAGCGCCGACTCCAGTGCGACGACTGGCCGGCCCTCGCCCAGCGCCGCGGCGACCTCGGGCGCCAGCGTCAGCACGGCGGCGCTCCTGCGGGGGGCACCTCGCGGGCCGCGGAGGGCAGCTCTGCCAGCGGCAGCTCGACCCGCTCCCCGCTGGCCAGCTCAAGGATCGCCGTGCGTGCGCGGGCGCGGAGACGCAGCATGCGCGCCGGCCCGCGCGGAGTCTCGACGACGCTGTTGAGAAACGGCAGCGGCGGTATGCGGTCCAGGGCCTCGGATACCGGAGCCCAGCCTGGCCCGGCGGTCAGGGCGGGCGTGGCCCGACCTTCGGGCGGCGGCGCCGGCCGGAGGAGCTGCTCGGCGGTGGCCACGACCTGCACGCGCTGCCCAGCCGGGTCCAGCACGACCTGGCCCGCGGCGACCGCCTCGTCGGCCACGTAGCAGCGCAGCGGGGCGGCGGCGGCCCGACGCGTCACGATGGCCCGCTGCGTCGCCACGGCTAGGCCACTCGCGCCGGCCGCGGCGCGCCGAGGAAGAGCACCTCGAGCGCCAGGCGCGCGTTGACGCTACCCGTCGGCCACAACGCTGCGGCACCGGGCGCGACGCGCGCTGCGTCCACGAAGAGGCCGTCCGGCGCGACGTGGCCGCGGACATCGCCGGCGATGAGGCGCGCCGCCTCGGCAATGCGCCAGAGGTAGCGGCTGACGGCCGGCGGAGTAAGCTGCAGAGCGACCGCGCGGGCGAGCGCGCCCAGGTCGATGTGCACCGAGCCGTCGTCGCGGCCGAGGCCGGCCAGCAGGACATCGCGCCACCAGGTGGCCCAGACGCGCAGCGGCTCGTCCAGCGCCCGGCGGTCGCGCTCGTAGCGCTCGGCCAGCTCGGTGGCGTAGGCCAGACGGTCGTGGTCGCCGGCGTGGCAAAGACCGATCAGCCGCTCGCGCATTGCCTCGTACTGCGTCCGGAAGCGCTCGCTCGTCGCCGCCTGCAGCGCCCAGCCCACGCGGCCCTGGGCGAGGTGCGCCAGGCGGTCGACCTCCTCGGGCGGCAGAGCGGCGTGCGCGCGCAGCGCCGCGGCGACCTCCGGCAGCGGCACGGGCCGCAGCGCGAGGCGCTGGCAGCGCGAGACGAGCGTGGGCGCGAGCAGGCTGGGGTCGAGCACGGTGAGTAGGAAATGGCTGCGCGGCGGTGGCTCTTCCAGCGTCTTCAGCAGCGCATCGGCGGCCTCGGGACGCATGTCCTCGGCGTTGCGCAAGAGGAAGAAGCGCGCCTGACCTTCGAGCGGCGACAGCGCCGCGGCCTGGCGCGCCACGCGAATTCGTTCGATGGGGATGACTCTCGCGCGCGTCGGCGTGGCGTCTTGCTCGCCCAGGCTCCGCCCGGCCTCGATCAGCATGAGATCGGGATGGTTGCGCCGCTCGATCTGCCGGCAGGCGCGGCAGGCGCCGCACGGGCGCGCGTCGTGCGGCGCGGTGCACAGGGCGGTCTGCGCCAGGGCGAGGGCGAGCGTCGTCTTCCCCACACCGGGCGGGCCAGCGAAGAGATACGCCGGCGCCAGGCGGCCGCGCTCCGCAGCGCGCTCAAGCTGTCGCGCGATAGCGTCGTGGCCGATGATTCCGCGCATGGCGAGCCGCCAGCCGTCCGCAGTCAGCGATCATCCGGCCACCGCCGGCTACCGGCCATCAGCCCCTGTCGGCGGCCGGAAAGAGGCCGCGGGCGGCTGGAGACTCATGGCTGAGCGCTGCACGCCGATTGTAGCATCCCGCCCGGCGGCATGCCGCCCCTGCGGACGGGCTGCTAATCGTCGCGCCGGCGAGAGAGCCGCTTGACGGCGCTGAGCAGCGCGGCGAGCTCGAAGGGCTTTGCCAAATACCCGTCGGCGCCAACCTCCTCGGCCCAGCGCCGCGCGTTGACCGCCGCGGTCATCACCAGGATCGGCACGTTCACGCCGCGCTCACGCAACGCCCTGGTGAAGCCCCAGCCGTCGAGCACCGGCATGCGCATGTCCAGGAGGACGAGCGACGGCCGGACGCGGTCGACGACCGTCAGGGCCTCCACCCCGTTCGTGGCCACCTCGACTGCATAGCCTTCGAGGGCCAGGATGTCGGCGACGGTGGTCCGTATCGCGTAGTCGTCGTCCACGACGAGAATCGGGCGGCTCGCGCCGCCGCGTGCGTGCTCGGCGGCCGGCGAGCTCTCGGCGGAGAGCGATGCCTCGTCGCGGCGGGCGCGCCGTTCGGCCGGCCCCTTCAACCACTGCACCGGCCCCGGAGACGAGGACGGGGAGATCGGCCGCGGCCCGGCGCCCTGCACCGGGGTCAGCCCAGACGCCGGAGCGCCCGCGCAGGGGACCCGGCGCGCGAGCAACTGTATCGTGGCCATCATCGGCTGCCGGCCGACGTGCGCCCCACTCCAGGCCTCACACCACCCCCTCGTGCGTGAACGCGCGACACGCAGCAACGCTGGCTTGATTCATCTGGAAATGCCATCAAGGCTAGAGATCTAACCCTCGTGCGCGAACGCGCGACACGCAGTGACGCTGGCGCACTCGACGATGCTGGTCTTCGCCATGATAACGCGCCGACCGAGCACGAAGCTACGGACAGCGCTACATGGGCTTAACATGACGATGACAATCGACGTTACGTCGGCTTGCTGCGCCCCGGCGCGCTCGGCCGGTAGATCCGCCGTGCGCCGGGGATGCCGGCGCTCCTTGCGGCACGGTGCAGAGCCTCGCGCGCTGCGGACCTGCGCTCGACGAAGTGCGCGCGACTCTTTGTCGCCGGTCTGGCCGCCACGACGGCGGTCTAGGTCGATCCCTGCGTGGGCTGCGGCGACGGGCCAGGCCGGGGCGGCGTGGCTGTGGGCGGGGGAGGCGCCGTCGGCTGCGCGGCCGGGGTCGCGGTGCGCTGCGGCGCCGGCGTCGCGGTGGGCGGCGGCTGTGGCGGACGCGGCACTATCGGCGGCGGGGGCACGGTCACCGGTGCCGGCGTCGGCTGTGGCGCCACCGGCGTCGCGGTCGGAGGTGGCAGGGGCTGCTGCTCAGGCTGGCCGCCTGCCGGCGGAGTCGGCGGCGGCGCGGCCGGCGTAGGTGCCGCTGGAGGCTGGGTTGCTGTCGGCGCGGGTGGGCGCAGCGTCGGCGTCGCCGGCCGCGCGGTCGGCGTGCTCGTCGGCGCCACCGGCGCCGGGGCGGGCCGGGGCGTCGACGTGGGCTGCGGCGAGGCGGCCGTCGGCGTGGCCGTCGCCGGCGGTGCGGTGGGCGTTGGCGACGGCACCGCGGTAGCTGTCGCAATGTAAGACCAGCGCCCGCGTCGCGCGGCGCGGGCCTCGCCCTCGGCGGCCTGAAGGGTCTCACGGTGGCGCGTCTCGTCCGGGCTGAGTGCGACCGTGGCGTAGCCGAGGCGCACCAGCTCGGCGTTCGCCAGCTTGTCGGCGAGCCAGACCCAGCGTCGCAGCTCCCCGTCGTCGCGCGCCGTCCCACGCTCGAGCTCGACGACGCGGCCGCCCACCAGGCGGCGGTTGAAGTCGAGTGCCTCATCGGCGAGGCTAGGCGGCGCGTCTGGCGGGAGGGTGAGGTCCACGCCGAGATAGCGGACGGCGCGCCGATAGCCGGCGTACTCGACGACGATCGTGTCCGGCGCCAGGACCTCGGCCACGCGCGCCAGATGGCGGTCGGGATCCGGCGTCGCACCGCGCGGCGGCAGCGCCGGCTTCGGCACGGGCGGCGTAGCGACGCACGCACCGGCGAGCAGCCCAAGGCTGGCGCCTAGCGCCAGAAGCAGCGCCGGCATCGGCGGCTGCCAGAGCGCGCCGGCCGGCCGTCGATCCGTCAGTGTCGCACCTCGCGTCCGGCTCTCGCGCTACGATGAACGCGCGCGAGCGCCGTGTCAATGGCCCTCGCCGTGTCTATGCACCTAGCTTGCGAGAAGCGCTCTAGACGAAGCGGCAGGGCCGCAACGCGCAGCGCGCTACGGCGCGTCTGCAAACCTCGGAAGGGTGAGCTTGCCGCGAGGGCGCATCCGGTATTCGCCGCGTGGGCGTGGGCGAGCACCAGGCTTGCCCCGTCACGGCCACGCGCCGGCATACGCCTACGCAAGCACCCCTCAGCGGAACCAGCGCCGCAGCCGGCGGAGTAAGGCGCTCACGTCGAAGCCGCCGCGGGCCGGATGCTCGACGACCCGCCCGCGCCAGCGCTTCTCGTGGCGCGGGCGGTGCCAGCCGGTGACCGAGAAGAGGATACTCGCAGCGAAGAGGACGACGGCGACGATCGCGAGGTACGCCCCGAGGCGCGGTACGAGGCGGCCAACGATGAACGCCGCGACGATGAGCGCCACGGCGGTGGTCAGGAGGCGCTCCGGGCTGATATCCCAGCCCGTGCCCCAGAACCAAGCGCGCAACTGGCCGAGCAGGCGCTGCAACCCTGATGGCCGCCGGCGCCGGGAGCCGCGATCGTCGAACCGCGCGAGGATTTCCTGGATTTCGCGGTCCAGCCGCTCCGACATAGGTCCCCCCGTGTCGTGCTGCACATTGCCCCGAACGCCGCAGATCCACCGGAACGCGGGTGATGGAAGCGCGGAGCCCACGACCGGGATTGAACCGGTGACCTCGCCCTTACCAAGGGCGTGCTCTACCGACTGAGCTACGTGGGCAGCCCAGCCGATTGTAGCAGCTTCCGTAGCAATCTTGCAACGGGTGTGTGGCCCGTTCAATGCCGGTTCCCCGTGATTACTTCCGCGTTGGGGTGGGACGACGGGGAGTGGGGCGGTGCCGCCTCGATGAGGAACGGTTCAGGATGAAGTGGTATCAGGGCCGGATGAGGAAGCGCAGAGCAGGCTCAGCCCGTTTGCACGCGCCCCCGCGGCCGATGGAGCGGTTCGTTCAGCGCCGGCGGCCCGCGGCGACGTGGGCAGCGCCCCGGTCAGCCCCCAGCGCCGGGCGGTCACTGCCCGCCGGGGCCGCCGTTGTCGGCCGGCGCGGCGTCGGGCGCGGAGAACAGCCGCAGGCCATACTTGGCAACGAGCTTGTGGACGTCGTGGCGGTAGAGCAGCTTTATCCGCACGTCGGGGTAAAGCTCGCGCAGCCGCCGCAGCTTGCGGTTCTTGCGCGTGACGAGCGGCTGGCGCAGCGTCGTCAATTCGACATAAAGATCAAACTCCGGGAGGTAGAAGTCCGGGGTGAAGCTCTCGGTCGCGATGCCGCTCTTGTTCCACGCGAGGGGAAAAGACCGTTTCTCGTACTCCCAAGCGACCTGGTAGAAGTCAAGCAGCTCGGCAAACGCGCGCTCGCTCGGATGGGCGAAGCGCGCCTGCGCGTCCGTCGGCGTCGTCATCCTCCCCCGATCAGCCTGCCGCGGTGGGCGGCTCCTCGGCCCAGCGCTGCGCCAGCGCGACCAGCGTGTGCACGCCGACGCCGGTCGGCCCGGCGGCGCGGTAGGGGCGGCTCTTCTCGTCCCAGGCCATCGCGGCGATGTCGAGGTGCGCCCAGGCCGTCTTCTCCTCGACGAAGTCGGCTAGGAACATCGCGCCGGTGATCGTCTGGGCCGGCCGCCCGCCTGAGTTCTTGATGTCGGCGATGTCGCTCTTGATCAGCTCGCGGTACTCGCGCCACAGCGGGAGCTGCCAGAGGCGCTCCCCAGCCTCCTCGGCCGCCTGCTTGACGCGCTCCACCCAGCTCTGCGGTCGACCGAGGACCGCGCTGGCCTCGTTGCCAAGCGTGACGACCACGCCGCCCGTCAGCGTCGCCAGATCGACGAGGTGGGCCGCGCCTAGGCGCTGCGCGTACGTCAGCGCGTCGGCGAGCACCAGCCGCCCCTCGGCGTCCGTGTTGATGATCTCGATGGTCTTGCCGCTCATGGCTCGGACCACGTCGCCGGGCCGCGCGGCCCGCCCGCTCGGCATATTCTCGCAGGCCGGGATGACGCTGAGGACACGGCAGGCCGGGCGCAGCTTGGAAAGCGCCTTGCACGCGCCGAGGACGGCGGCGGCGCCGGACATGTCGTCCTTCATGAGGTGCATGCGCTCGGCCGGCTTGATGGAGATGCCACCGGTATCGAACGTAATGCCCTTGCCGACGAAGCCAAGGTAGGGCCCGCTCTCTGCGCCGTGATAGCGCAGGACGATGAGCTGCGCCGGCTCCTCGCTGCCCCGCGCGACCGACAGGAGCGCCCCCATGCCTAGCGCGGCGAGCTCTTGCGGCCCCAGAACCTCGACCGTCAGTAGGTCGTCGGTTGCTAGCGCTCGCGCGCGATCGGCGAGCTGCCGCGGCGTCAGGATGTTGCCGGGCTCGTTGACCAGCAGCCGGGCGAAGTTCGCTGCTTCACCCAGCACGCACCCTTGCGCCAGGCCGGCCTCGACCTCCGCCTGCTGCTCCGGGGTACAGGCGACCAGCACGCGCTCGAAGCGCGTCTCCTCGCGCGTGCCGCGATACTGGTCGGCATCGAAGAGGCCGAGCAGCGCTCCCTCGGCGACGCACTGCGCCGCCTGCCGCGCGGCAAGCTTGCCTGGCAGGACGAGGCCGGCGCTGCGGGTGCCGCCGTTGCGCAGCTTGCGGACCAACGCCCCGGCGGCGCGCCGGCCCGGCTCGCTGTCGAACTCGGCGCGCTTGCCGAGCCCCAGGAGGGCCACGCGCCGCGCGGCCAACCGGCCGGACGTGTGGGCGAAGTGTAGGTCGAACGCCTTGCCCCGCGTCTCGCCCCACTCGAGGACGCGGCCGAGGAGCCCGTCGAGCCGCGTGTCGAGGTCGGCCCACGGCTGCTGCGCGACCGGCTCGTCTTCGAACAGCGGCAGGACGAGGGTGTCGACGTCGAGGTCGGCCGGCGCTTGCGGCGCGCTGCGTAGCTCGAACGTCATCCTAGGCCCCCGGCACGGCGGCCACGCTGGCGGCGCGTGTTTGCCGGGGTGGCTTCTCCTCCACGGGGCGGAGCAGGTCGAGGCTCGGCAGGTGGTCGTAAAAGAGGACGCCGTTCAGATGGTCGATCTCGTGCTGGAGCACCTGCGCCAGGAGACCCTCACCCTTCACGCGGAACTCCTTCCACTGGCGGTCGCGGGCCTTGACGGTGCAGCGCATGGCGCGGAGGATGTGCGCCCAGTAGCGCGGAACGCTCAGGCAGCCCTCGGACGGCTCCCAGGTCTCCTCCGAGAGGCGCACGATCTCGGGATTGCAGAGCACGAGGGTCTGCCCGGCCAGCGGATCGTCGTAGTCGGTCGGCAGCTCGACGACGCATATGCGGAGCAGCCGACCGACCTGCGGCGCTGCCAGTCCCAGTCCGTCGTTCGCGTGCACGGTGTCGATCAGGTCGTCGATCAGCCGCTGAAGGCCGCCGTCGAGCCGGCTGACGCGCTTGGACTTCTGGCGCAGGAGGGCCTCATCCGCGGGCTTCTCGACGGTCAAAATGGGCAGGACGGCCACAGCAGCAGCTCCAAATCCGTTGCAATCATAGCACATCCAGCCGTCGCCTTCGCCAGGTCAGCAGCCGCTCCAGCGGCCAGGTGTTGATGACCGCCTCCGCCGGTAGCCAGGCGCGGCGCGCCTGGCCGATGCCGAAGCGCAGCGCGGCATAGTGGCGCGGGCTGTGCGCGTCGGTGGCCACGCACAGCAGCACGCCGGCCTCGTGCGCGCGGCGGGCCACGGTGTCGCGCACGTCGAGGCGGTCGGGCTGGCTGTTGATCTCCAGCGCCTTGCCGTGGCGTGCCGCGGCGGCGATGACCGCCTCGACGTCGAGCTCATAGCCCTCGCGCTTGCCGATAAGCCGGCCGCTGGGATGGCCGAGCACGTCGACCGCGGGATGAGCCAGGGCGTTGAGCAGGCGCTGGGTCATCACGTCGCGCGACTGGGCGAAGCCGCTGTGCACCGAGGCGACGACGAAGTCGAACGCCGCCAGCGTCTCGTCGTCGTAGTCCAACGTGCCGTCGGCGCGGATGTCGACCTCGCTGCCGGCGAGGATGCTGAAGGGCGCGTACCGCGCCTTTAGCGCGGCGATAGCCGCGCGCTGCTCGCGCACGCGCTCGACGCTCAGCCCGCCGGCGACGGCGCGCGAGCGCGAGTGGTCGGTGATGGCCAGGTAAGCGTAGCCGCGCGCCCGGGCGGCCTCGGCCATCGCCTCCAGCGAGGCCCCGCCGTCGCTCCAGTCGGTGTGCGCGTGCAGCTCGCCGCGCACGTCGGCCTCGGTGATGAGGGTCGGCAGGCGGCCGGCCGCCGCGGCCTCGATCTCGCCGGCGTCCTCGCGTAGCTCCGGCGGAATCCAGGCCAGTCCGAGCCGCGCGTACATCTCCTCCTCGGTGAGGCCGGCCAGGCGCGCGCCGGTCGCTTCATCAAACAGGCCGTACTCGTTGACCTTCCAGCCGCGCTCCTGCGCCATCGCGCGCAGATGGATGTTGTGCTGCTTGCTGCCGGTGAAGTGCAGCAGCGCCGAGCCGAACTCGTGCGGCGCGACGACGCGGATGTCAAGCTGCACGTCCCGCTGGGTGAGAAGGGTCAGCTTCGTGGGGCCGTGCTCCTGCACCTGCTCGACGACGGGCAGAGCGACCGCGCGTGCCGCGAACGCCTCGGGCCGGGCGCTGGCGATGACGATGTCGAGGTCGCCGATGGTTTCGAGGCGCCGGCGGATGCTGCCGGCGACCTCCACGCGCTCGGCCAGACGCAGAGCGCGCAGCGCGGCGGCGATCTCTTCGGCCAGCGGCCAGGCCTCGCCGAGCAAATGGCGGCGCACGCGCTGACGCAGCCGCGCTAGGTCGCGCAGCATGCGCTCCTCGGTTTTGGCGCCGAAGCCTGGCACCGCGCGCAGCCGGCCGGCCTGCACGGCAGCCTCGAGGTCCGGCAGCGAGGCGATGCTGAGCTGGTCGTAGAGCTGGCGGACGCGCTTCGGCCCGAGGCCGGGCACCGCCAGGAGATCGCGCAGGCCAGCCGGCATGCTGCGCGCCAGCTCCTCGTACGTCTCAGTCGTCCCGCGCTGGATCAGCTCGACGATGCGCGCCGCCAGGGTCTCGCCGACGCCGGGGATGCTGCGCAGGCGCTGCTCCTCGGCGAGAATGCTGATCTCTTCGGGGTGGTGCGCGATGCGCCGCGCGACGTCGCGGTAGGCGTTGACCCGGAACGGGCTCTCGCCCTTGATCTCCAGCAGGTCGGCGATGGCGTCCAGATGCTCGACCACTTGGTCGTTACGCATGATCGTTACACATGGTCGCTACGTATGGTCGTTACGCATCGCGGGCCTCCCCCGGAGCCGGCTGGCAGAGCGGGCAGACCGTGGTGACGCGGCCGCTGAGGCGCAGCTCGACGGTCGGCGTCCCGCACCGGCCGCAGGCTGGCTGGCGGTGGATGCGCGCACGGTAGCTGCCCGGCTGGCCGTCGACGCCGACGTAGCCGGCCTCACCGCCGGCGGCAACGGCCTCGCGCAGGACGGCTTGCATTGCCTCGTGCAGCCGTCGCAGGTCTGCGTCGCCAAGCGTGGCGACACGGCGCAGGGGATGGAGGCCGGCGCAGAGCAGGATCTCGTCGGCGTAGAGGTTGCCGATGCCGGCAATCGCCGACTGGTCCGTCAGCGCAGCTTTGAGCGCCGCGCGCGGGCGAGCCCGCAGCGCGCCGGCTAGGGCGGCGACATCGAAGCTCGGGTCGAGCGGATCGCGGCCGTAGCTTTCCCAGCGCTGCTGCGACTCCGCCGGCGGCAGCACGTGAAGGTGGCCCATGAACACCTTGTCCACTACCAGGGCCGTGCCGTCGGCGAACACGAGCGCACCGGCGGCCCGCTCGGCGTCCCCGGCCGTCGCCGCGCGCACCTCGCCGCCCAGCCCTAGGTGCAGCCAGGCGTCAGCGCGCTCGCCAGACAGCACCGCTTCCTTGCCACGGCGGCGCACCTCGCGCAGTGGACCACCCAGGCGCGCGCTGGCCTCGTCGGGCGCGACGTTGAGCATGCCACGCCGCCGGCCGAGCACGCGCGCGACATCGCGCCCGACGACAGCCCGGCGGAGCTGGGCGGCCAGGCGCTCGATCTCCGGCAGCTCAGGCACGGCCGCCGGTCTCGAGCAGCGCGCGGCGCAGCAGGTTGAGCGCCGCCATCGCCGCCCGTCGCTTGACCTCGGTGGGGGTCGTGCGGTGCTGCTGGGCCGCCGCGCGCTGCTCGCCTCGCCAGGCCAGAGCGATGTGCACGGTGCCGGGCGGTGCCTCGCCCGCGGGCGCGGGTCCCGGCGCGGCGGCGATCGCCAGGCCCGCGTCGGCGTGGAAGCGCTCACCGGCCGTCGACGCGAGCGTCCCGGCGGCCTCCGGGCTCGCCGGGCCCCGCTCCGCGAGCACGGCCGCGGCGGCCGAGCCCAGGGCGCCGGTGTCGTGCGGCCCGACGACGAGCCCGCCGCGATACACCGCCGCAGCGTCGGTGGCCTCGCCAAGCACGTTGGCGAGCATGCCGCCCGAGCCGAGCTCGATGGTGGCCAGCGTCAGCCCGCGCTCGCGCAGCAGGCCACAGACGACGTCGGCGATCGTCTCGTCGTCAACGCCGTAGATGTGATGGCCCAGCGCGGCGCGGACGTGAGCTTCCATCTCTGCGATACGCTCCCAAGCGTCACCATCGCTCGCCGCCTTGGCCGTGACGCGCACGTAGACGCCGTCAGGCTTGGCGTAGGTCGCCAGCGTCGGATTGGCCGAGGCGATAAGGTGGCGCACCATCTCCTCGACGGCCGACTCGCCTGGGCCGAGCACCTTCAGCGTGCGCGAGACGATGGCCGCGCTGCCCATACGCTGCCGGAGGTGTGGCATCACCTCCTCCTGCCACATGCGGCGCATCTCGTGCGGCACGCCGGGCATGGCAACGATGACGCGGCCCTCGCGCTCGACCCACCAGCCCGGCGCGGTGCCGATGGGGTTGTGCAGCACGCGCGCCGAGGGGACGAGCGTCGCCTGCTTGACGTTGCGCTCGGGCATCGGCAGGCCACGGCGGGTGAAGAAGCCCCGCAGCTCGGCCTCCAGCTCCGGCACGACGCGCATGTCCTCGCCCAGCAGCGCGGCGATGGCCTCGCGCGTCAGGTCGTCCTCGGTCGGGCCGAGACCTCCGGTGGCGATGGTTAGGTCGGAGCGCTCCCAGGCGCGGCGGAAGACCTCGACCAGGCGCCCGAGGTTGTCGCCGACTTGCGAAATCCAGTAGACGTCGATGCCCAGCGGCGCCAGACGCTCGGCCAGCCACGCCGCATTGGTATCTACGATCTGGCCCAGCAGCAGCTCGGTGCCGACCGAGACGATCTCCGCGCGCACGTTCCCTCCCACAATGCGAATGCTAGCCCACGAGCGAGAAGAGGCCACCGTTCAAGTTGAGCGTTTGCCCGGTCATGTAGCCGCCGTCGGTGACGAGGTACAGCACGGCGCGGCCGACCTCGCGCGCCTGGCCGAAGCGCCGCAGCGGGATGCGGCCGATGAGATTCTCGCGGATGTGCTGCGGCACCTGCTCGAGCATGTCGCTCTCGACGAAGCCGGGGCACACGGCGTTGACCGTGATGCCGTAGCGTGCTAGCTCGAGTGCCGCCGCCTTGGCGAAGCCGATCATCCCGGCCTTGGACGCGGCGTAGTTCGCCTGCCCGAGGTTACCCATCTGCCCGATGACCGAGCTGATGTTTATGATCTTGCCTCCGCGCTGCTGGATCATATGCGGCAGCACAGCCTTGGTGCAGTTGAAGACGCTGTCGAGGTTGACC
>JACQUS010000556.1 GCA_016210125.1 Chloroflexota bacterium
GACCACGTCCTGGACACCGGCGTAGACGCGCCCGAACCTGGCCGGCAGGATCGGCCACCGGCGATGCACGTCGCGCACGACATGGTCGTGGCCGCGGACCAGCATCTCCAGCCGGGTGGTCTCCCCGGAGCGCGCTTGGAGTGCCTCGGCCGTCAGCTCGGCCACGGCCACGGGGCTGACGACGGCCGCAAGGCCGCGACACGGCAAGACTCGGACCGCACCCCGGCCGTCCAGGCCTGGGCCGCCGGCCAGCTCGGCGTGCGCCGCCGCGTCGTTCCAGGTGACGCCGTAGACGTACCAGCCGACGCCGGCCTCCGGAGGCGTCGCCGCAGCCCGGGGGGCCGGCTGAGCCAGCGACGCGGGGCCTAAGGTGGGCGAGCTGCTGCCGGCCTTACGCTTCATATCTCGCCATCCTCCCCATCCGCGGGCGCACCCTCGGGCTCCGCGAGCGACTCCTTGTACGCACGGATGGCGTTGAGACGCTCGAGCAGCGCTGCCTCCGCCGCGAGGTACTCCGCTTCGGAGACCTCCCCGAGGTCGCGACGCAAGCTAAGGGTGACGAGGTCCCGCTCGACGATCCGCTCGTCGAGCTGCTCGGCGTCGACGCGCTCCTTGATCTGCTGGAAGACGAACAGCAGCCCGCGCAGCGGGCCGGTGACGGGCAGCAGCAGCAGGCCGGTCAGCAATCCCATCGACTAGCCCTCGTCCCAATGCACCACGATGTTCACGAAGTTATACGGCGGCACGGGCCCGACGTACTTGACGAGCAGGCGACCAGCGTGGGCATCCTGCAACGCGTTCACCGTAGCGTCGAACTCGGCCTCGCGCACCTTGTTCACGAAGAAGGAGGCATTCAGGACCATCGTGTCGGTGAGGGCATCGCTCACCGTCATCTCGTCCGCTAGCGGGCGCAGCACATCGAGCAATGCGCGGGTCTCCTCGTCGCGCTTGCGGAGGACGGCGCCCTCCACCAGGCGGCCGAGGTCGATGCGCTGGTAGTGCATCTCCTCTGGCGACCGTCCCGCGACCGCGTCGCGCAGCCGGCGGATGCCCTCGTCTGCGTCGGCGATCTCCGCGAAGAGCCGCTCGCGGTTCCAGAACACGCGGACGCCGAGCTCCACGCGATTCCGGACGTAGCGCATGAGGCGCTGGAACTCGTCGTACTTGCGCGCGAGCAGCTTCACGCGGACATCCTCGTCGCTCCAGGCGACGGTGCCGTAGCGCACGGGCAGCACCGGCGAGTGCGCCATGGCCCCTTCGACGACGATCTGGTGCGCCAGCAGGTTCTCGCGGCTGATGTCGTAGCGCGTCGCGTCGGCGTCGCTCACCACGGCAGCCAGGTCGCGCAGCACGATGGCGCGCGGTGCGCGTCCGGCCACGCCGCTGGCCCGCGCGCCCAGCAGATCGCGCCCCTGGCCGAAGGGCTCGGCCAGCGCGATGCAGTAGACGTAGGCGTGGACGTCAGACGGTCGCGGCATCGCGCTCACGAGCCGGCTCCCGCAATGGGCGAGGTGGTGCCTCAGCGCCGCGCACGGTCAGCAAGATCGTCTGCCCGACGGCGTCCGGCCGCAGGTCGTAGCGCCGCTGCGCCGCGTGGGCTTCCTCACCGGCGTCCTGGCCTCGGATGAAGCGCAGCAGCTCGATGTGCGCCGCCGTCAGCGCGGCGAAGCGCTCGGTAGCCGCGGCATCTCCGGCGTTCAGGTCGGGGTGGCAGCGCGTGGCCAGCCTGCGGTAGCTAGCATTGACAGCGGCCTCCGACGCGGCGTCGCCCAGCTCCAAGCGCCGGCGTGCCATCTCGATCTCCGTCGGGCTGGGGCGGGCCAGCTCGACCGTGGCGAAGGTGTAGGGCGGCAGCGGCCCGATGCAGCGCAGGGTCAGCTTGCCGTCGAGCTCGCTGTCGAGACGGCGCACGTGGGCAAAGAGCTCGTCGACGTCGCGGCGCTCGACGAGAAAGGCGACATTCGCCACCATCTCGTCCCGCAGCAGTGCGTTCGGCTGAACGGCACGTGACAGCGGCGCGAGCCTCTGCACGATGTGCTGGCCATACGCCGCGCGGCGGCGGTCAAGCTCGGCCTTCACCAGCCGGCCGACCTCGACGCGCAGGGGGAGCGTGTCCTCGGCCGGCCGGCCGGCGGCAGCCACCGCCAGCGCCCGGATCGCCGGCTCCTCGCGGACCTCGGCGAACGTGCGGCGCAGGTCCCAGGTCGCCGCAACCTCGATCTCGACGACGTCGCCCAGGCCGGCGAGTGCGTCGGCCAGGCGCGGGCGGAAGCGCGCCAGCGCCCGACAGACCTCGTCGTACGAGTGGAGCACGGTGCCGAACTTGACGGGCAAGACCGGCCGGTCGAGCATCACGCGCTCGACGACGCGCTGATGGACGGATAGGCATTGCAGCAGCGCCGGCCGCGTTAGCCCGCCGAAGGCCGGCCCATCGTACTCGCTCACGACGGCGGCCAGCCCGCCGACGGCCAGAACGAGCACCCGCGTCCCGCCGTCGGGCAGGCCCAGCCGGCCGAGACTGTGCTGACGCCGCGCCGTCGTGACGGCGTACACGTATGTGCCTCGCATCTCCCGCTCCTCGCGCTTGCGCGCTCGCCGGCGAATCTCTCATCCCCATTCCGCTGATAAAAGCCACAAATGACGGCGCCGAGCGTAGCGCGGGTGCTTCTCCCCCGCCGCCACGGACCGGCGGTCACAACCGCAGCCTATGCGCGGCAAAGCCGTATGGTCCCCGGCCAGGCTCACCAGGACCGGCGCACGGCAGCCCACGCCGCGGCGAAATGGTGCCCCTCGACGCGAAAAGGCGTGTAGAGCGCGCCGGGCTCACGCTCGACCGACTCGCGAATGGCCAGCATCGCCGCCCGCTGGCAAAGTGCCTCCAGGTCCGCTCCGACCAAGCCCTCGGTCTGCTCGGCCAGGCGCTCGAGGTCAACGTCGTCGCTCAGCGGCCGCCCGCGGGTATGCACCCGCAGGATGGCCATGCGGGCGGCGCGGTCGGGTGGCGGCAGCTCGATGACCACGTCGAAGCGGCCCGGCCGCAGCAGGGCCGGGTCGACGATGTCCGGACGGTTCGTCGCACCGAGCACCACGACGCCCCGCAGCTCCTCGATGCCGTCCAGCTCGGTGAGGAACTGGCTGACGACCCGCTCACTCACGTGGGCCTCGGCCGCACCGAGGCCGCGGGTGGGGACGACCGCGTCCATTTCGTCGAAGAAGACGATGCACGGGGCCGTCTGCCGCGCCTTCTTGAAAACCTCCCGCACGCCTTTCTCTGACTCACCGACCCACTTGGACAGCAGCTCCGGCCCTTTGATGGCGATGAAGTTCACGCCGCTCTCCGAGGCGATGGCCTTGGCCACCAGCGTCTTGCCGGTGCCGGGCGCGCCGGTGAGCAGCACGCCCTTCGGCGGCTTGGTCCTGGCGTACGCGAAGCGCTCGCCGTAGCGCAGGGGCCACTCGACGGCCTCTTGCAGCAGGCGCTTTACGTCTTCCAGCCCGCCGATGTCCTCCCATCGGACGTCCGGCACCTCGGTGAAGACCTCGCGGATGGCCGAGGGCTCCACCTCGTTCAGGGCCTCGAGAAAGTGCGCCATGGTCACCTCGAGCTGGAGGAGCTGGCCGTACGGCAGCTCCGCCTGCGCCAGGTCGATGGCCGGCAGCGCCTGGCGGAGGCAGCTCATGGCCGCCTCGCGGCAGAGGGCCGCCATGTCCGCGCCGACGAAGCCGTGCGTGACGGCCGCCAGACGCTCCAGGTCGACGCTCGCCGCTAGCGGCATGCCGCGCGTGTGAATGTGCAGGATCGCGAGTCGCCCGGCCTTGTCGGGCACGGGAACGGCGATCTCGCGGTCGAAGCGGCCGGGCCGGCGCAGCGCCGGGTCGATGCTGGCCGGAATATTCGTCGCGCCAATGACGACGACCTGGCCGCGCGCCTTCAGGCCATCCATGAGCGCCAGGAGCTGGGCGACGACGCGCTTCTCGACCTCGCCCTGCACGGCCTCACGCTTGGGCGCGATGGCGTCGATCTCGTCCAGAAAGACGATGCTCGGCGCGCGGCGCTCGGCGTCTTCGAAGATGCTCCTGAGGTGGGCCTCCGACTCGCCGTAGAACTTGTGGATGACCTCCGGGCCGGCCACGTGGATGAAGTGCGCCGCGGTCTCGTATGCCACGGCCCGCGCGATGAGCGTCTTGCCGGTGCCCGGCGGGCCGTGGAGCAGGACGCCCTTGGGCGCGTCGATGCCCAGGCGCTCGAAGACCTCGGGAAAGCGCAGGGGCAGCTCGATCATCTCGCGAATGCGCCCGATCTCCTTGCCCAGCCCGCCGATGTCCTCGTAGGAGATGGCCGGCCCGCGGCCCTCGGGAGCCGGCTCGCCGACGATGCGGATGGCCGTCGAGCCGTCCACGATGACCGCGTCCTTCGGCGACGTCTGGCTCACCGTGAAGTCCAGCGGGCGCGTGCCGAACAAGTTCACGCGCACGCGGTCGCCCGCGAGGAGCGGTAGGCCCTCAAGGAGACGGCCGAGGTAGCGGGTGTCGAGTCCGCGCAGCGCTGCCTGGGCGACCGCGCTGGGAGCCAGTGTGACCGAGCGCGCCGTCTGGCAGGCGGCCTTGCCGACCTGCACGCGGTCGTCCAGTCCCGCCTGCGCGTTTTCGCGCACGATGCCGTCGATCTGGAGCAGCCCGCGGCCGCGCTCGGCTGCATAGGCCGGCATGAGGCGTGTCACGGTCCGGCGCTTGCCGGTGATGGCCACCACATCGCCAATGGTGGCCCCGAGACGCGCGATGTCGGCCGGGTCGACGCGGGCGATGCCTCGGCCGACGTCCTTCGGCAGCGCCTCGGCCACGCGCAGACTGAGCGTCTGCTCCTCGCCCACGACTCTCTTCCTTCGCCTACGCAGCGTGGCTGGGTCGCTCACGCGCGGCGCCACGCGGCGCCGCGGCTAGCGCTGGGAGGGTGGCGGCTTCACCTTGCGCAGTCGCACCTCCAGAATGCCGTTCTGCAACGTCTGGCGGAGGCTCTGCGCCGCGACTTCGGCTGGAAGCACGACCTCCTTGGCATATTTCCGCACCGCGCCTTCGGCGCTGAGCGCGAGCACGTCGCCCCGGACCTCGATGCGGATGTCCTCCTTGGCCACGCCTGGCAGCTCGACGACGACCACAACGTGGTCTCCCTCGTCGAACACGTCCACCAGCGGCTCGCGCGTCTCGGAGACCTCGGGCCCGCGCTCGGTCGCGCGGATGTTGCCGAAGCGCTCGACGGTGGGCCGGCCGCCGAGGCCCATCTTGACCGAGAAGCCGTACACGCCGCGCGCTCCGCCCGGGCCGTGCACCTCCCCGGTGCGCTGGACCTCGGACACGCCCTCCTCGGCCATCTTGCTCAGCAGATCGATGACGTTCCCTAGCCCGTGGAAAACTTCGCCAAGGCCCATGGAGATATGGGAGATATGCGCCGCGGCCTCGGGTGGCCGCTCACGCCGGGGCCCGCGGCCCGGTCGCCCCGGCCGGCGCGTCTCAGGCATCGCTCACCTCCTCGCCGGGCCATCGTGACCCGGCGCGCGCGTCCGCGGACGCCCTCGGTCCCCGTCAGTACTCCAGTGTCACGTGCTGCCAGGCCTTCTTCGGGCTGCCCGCCCCGGACGTGGCCGCCGCGCTTTGGCCCAGCCGGCGCAGCGTCGCCATCTGCTGCTCGATCTCTCCGAGGCGCTGCTCGATGCGCTCCTTTTTGCGCAGCCACAGCGTCGCCTCGCGCTCCAGCCGCAGCTTCTCGCTACAAAGGCGATGGAGCTGCAAGAACACCGCGCCCTCGGTCATCGGAGTGCGGCGGGTGGCGATGCTGCGCATGGTGCGGGCGTCGTGCATCGTCTTCACGCTGGCCACGGGTGTCCCTCCTACGGCTTCGGCGCAATCGGCTCCGGCGCACACGGCTCCGGCGCGAAGCCAGACCTAGCCCGCAAGGGTGGCGGTGCCGTCGGCTGCCGCGGGCGTACCGACGTTGCGCACCGACGGGCAGCGCTGCCGGATGAGCTCCAGGACGATGTCCCGCCGCCGCGGCGCTTTCGCACGCGCGGTGCCGGGTCGCGCCCCATCGGCCGCCAGCACGTCGAGGCAGACCTGCTCGAAGGTCGCATTGCCCGCGACGGCGGGGGCCTCGTGGAGCGCCAAGACCTTCGCGATCATGACGCAGCTTCGGACGCTGGGGCAGAACTCCGGCACCCTCGCAGCGCGACAGGCGCGGACCAAGTCGACGATCGCCGCCGCGTCCGCGAGGGGCAGGCCGGACTGCGCCTGCGCGATGGCGAGCTCAGTCTCGCGGTCGAAGTGCTCGAGGTCGATGGTGACCATGCGGTCACAGAGCGCGTCCTGCGTCTTGTGGACGCCGGCGTACTCGTCCGGGTTCGAGGTGAAGATGGCGACGAAGTTGGGATGCACCTTGAGGTAGCTGTTGCCGTTCGCGCTGGCCGGCAGCAGCAGGATCTTCTCCTCGAGGACCGACAGGAGCACGTTGTTGGCCTCCGGACGCGAGCGCGTGAACTCGTCGTACACCAGGGTGAAACCCTCGCGGCACGCCGTGGTCAGGCGGTTGTCCACCCAGCGCTGGGACACGTCCTCCTCGGTCTTCAGGACCGAGTGCACGAAGTTGTCGATGACCTTGCGCCGAAAGAAGCCATGCTGCCCGCCCACCAGGTCAGAGCTGCCGAACTCGTCGTCGCCACAGATCAGGATGAACGGCTGGCCGATGCGGTGGGCAAGGTGCAGGGCGAGCGTCGTCTTCCCCGATCCCGAGGGTCCGCGCAGGTGCACGGGATAGCCCGCCGTGATGTAGGCGAGTGCTCGATCGGCTAGGCTCGTGATATAGGCGGTCTCGACGAAGCCGGCGCGCGGGCGGGCCGCCAGCACGGTGGTCGCCTCCGCTCGTCTCATACGGCCAACCTCTCTCCTCTGCTGGGCGCCACGTGCCGGCGGTGCGCCCATAATGCGGCGCCGTGGCTACGATGCTCGATCGGCCAGGGTGGCACCTGGGCCGCCGGCGAGACGATCCGCTTGCCAGAGTCGCGTCTTCGACCACCCACTGCACCACCCGTGCGACCTCGTCCGCCGGCCGACCCGGCGCCGAGCGCAGCGGGCGCCGGCGGCCCGCTGCGCCACGCCATTAGATGGCGAAGTAAAGGCGGCGCTCCTGATCCCGGCGCACCCTGTTCTGCTCGATCAGGCGGTTCAGCACCTGCACGAGCTGGATGCGCGCGAGGCCGAAGTGCGTCTCGAGGTCCACCGTGCGCAGGCCGTCGGGGTGATCGGCGAGATGCGCGAAGATCGCCCCTTCGAGCCGTTCGCGAGGGGACCCTGCCAGCGCCTCCGCGACGGCCTCGGCGATCGACGGCGCGGCGAGGGCTGTCTCGACCTCTGCGAATGCGGGCAACGGCGGCGGCTCAGGCGGCACGACGGGCGGCGGCCGCAGCACCGTGGCGGCCGGCGGCTGCCGCCCCGCGGTGGCGGGGCGCCGCCACGCGTAGTGGAGCTGCCGCAGGTCCTCGGCCAGGGCGCGCCGCGCGGCGCGGAAGCCCCGCAGCGCCCCGCCGACCTCGGCCCGAAGCAGCGTCCGGCTCGTCCGCAGCGCCCCCCGCTGGGTGCGCGCGAAGACCGCCCGCGCCGCGGCCTGCGCGCCAAGGAAACGGGCCATCTCGTCGTGCAGCGCGACCCGATCGGCGTGCAGCGTGACCCGCTGCGTGGCCGCCATCCCCGTCCGATCCCGGCATAGCACGGCGAGGAGCCGGGCGATCCGGTGCGCGAGGTCGGCGTGGCTGCGCCGACGCGCGGCGCGCGCCGTGGCGCCGGCCGCGGCGCGCGATCGCTGCACCTGGCGCATCGCCTGCTGGACGTCCGCGCGCCGGCGCGCCGCGCCCGTGGCGAGGGCTCGCCGCTGCGTGGCTGCGCTCTCGCGCCGCGTGTGCGCGAGACCGGCCAGGTCGCCAGCGACGGCAGCACGCCGGAACGCGGCCCCTCGCGCTAGGCCATGGTGCAGCGCTGATGCCGCGCCCGCGCGCGCGCCGCCTAGGGTGGCCATCTGCCGGCGCGTGTCCAGTAGCGCGCTGCCGACACCGGCCCGCAGCGCGGCGAGGCCCTGCTGGCGGGACCGGTGGGCGTGTGCGAGACCCTCGGTGAGGCTACGCATCTCGTCTGCAAGGTGTGGGCATCTCATCAAGTCCATCCTTCGAGCCAGGTGGCCTGGCCCGTCGCGACTCTGCGGTCGCTCCCCCAATCGCGTGGGTCGTTGCTGGCGCGCGTCGAGCGGTGACTGAGGCCGCGCACCGGGTGCTCGACGTGGGAGCGATGCAATGCCTGCCCAAGCGCACCTCCCACGTCGATGGCCAGCCGGCGGCTCAGCCTGGCCGGTGCCGACGGAAGCCCGACACGCGCCGCACGCTCGGACTGCCCCCTGCGGCCCCGCCGGGGACCGCGAAGAAGCGGGGTCGGTGCGCCTAGGCCGCCGGCATCGCCGCGGTGGCAGTGAGGCCGATGGCCTCGGCGTACTTCAGGTACGTCTCCACCGACGCGACGACGACCCTGGCCTCTAGCGCCAGAATCTCGATGCCGACCAACGACAGGCGAACCCACGCGTCGACCACGATGCCTTTGTCCAGCACCCGGTCGACGACCTCGACCAGACTCGACGACCCAATCGCCTTCTCGACGGCCATGCTTGGTCACCTCCCTTCGCGCTCGCGGGCCATCCCACGCCCCGCCGAGCACCGTCGCCCGCGGCAGGACCGGCGACCTCGGCGGATACCCGTCGTGGAACAGACCCTACGCGTCCACCGTAGGCTCGCCATCCGTGGCGCAGAAGCCTCGCCCGTATACTCTCGCGAATCCGCAAGAGTGCACTTCGCCTACCCGCCTTGGGCATCCCGTGGTATCGTCATCGGTAGACGTTTGGCGCCGCCGCAGGTGATTGAGAGGACCTCGAGGCGACCGGCCGGTGGCCAAGCACGCGAGGGACGATACGTTGCGCTCACGCTGCATTCCGCCACGCACCCTGGGCCGGGTGATGGCCCAGCGCA
This sequence comes from Chloroflexota bacterium, assembly GCA_016210125.1. Classification (GTDB taxonomy): domain Bacteria; phylum Chloroflexota; class UBA6077; order FW602-bin22; family JACQUS01; genus JACQUS01. The sequence continues at coordinate 9,054 of JACQUS010000556.1, forward strand.
CCGGGCTCGGCCCGGGCGCGCGGATCGCGCTGCTGCGCCAGAACCTGCTGGCGGCTCAGAGCCGTCTGCGACAGCTTGCCGAGGCCGCCGGCGGTGGCGCCTCAGCGACGGGCCTCTCGGCGATGCCGCGTGCGGGCCGGCCGGACAGCGGCCCGGCGGTGCGCCCGGCGCATGGCGCCGACCGGCGCGGCCGCCCGTGCCGACGGCCGCGGGCCGCGGGAGAGCGCGTGGACGTGCCGCCGCCGTGCCTCGGCCGCAGACGCGGCCCCGCCAGGCACGCCACCATGCAGACAGCCGACGCCTACGTCGTGCGCGTCGACTTCCCGTCACCCGTCCGGCGCGCGGACGTGCACTGGGAGCTGCACGGCGACGTCCTGGAGGTCGAGTATCGCGGCCAGGAGTTCCGGTACGACCACGCCTTTCTGGTCCCGCCCAACGTGCAGCCGCGCGTCGAGCAGGACGCCTGGAGCCTCACGCTCCGCTTCGCGCGCCACCCGTAGGAGCGTCGCGACTGCGGCCCTGCACCACGCGGCGGGGGGCAGCGCACTAGCTGATGATGCCCATCCGTATGGCCACGGTGGCCGCGTGCGTCCGATCGGAGACCGCCAGCTTGGCGATGATGCTCTGAACGTGCTTCTTGATCGTCACCTCGGCGAGGGCCAGCTTGTCGCCGATCTCCTTGTTCGTACCCCCGTCGGCCAGCAGCTTGAGCACCTCTTGCTCGCGCTGGGTGAGCGGCTCTACCAGCGTCGGCAGCGGGGCTGCCGCCTCCTGCGGCCGCGCCATCTCGGCAAGGTTGCTCACCGCGCGACGCAGCAGCGCGGCCTTGATCAGAATCCCGCCACTCGCGGCCGCGCCGATCGTGTGCAGGAGCAAGGCACGCGAGGAGTCCTTCAAAAGATAGCCGGACGCCCCGGCCCGCACGGCGTCGACGACCAGCGCATCGTCGTCGTAGCTCGTCATGATGACGACGCTCGTCGTCGGCTGCTCGTGCTTGATCCGTCGCGTCGCTTCCAGCCCATCCATGCGGGGCATGCGAATGTCCATCAGCACGATCTTCGGGCGAAGAGCCGACACGCGCTCCAGCGCCTCCTGTCCGTCGGCTGCGTCTCCCACGACGCTGATGTGCTCGTCGGTCTCGAGCATGGCCCGCAGACCCTCACGGGCAATGGTGTGATCGTCGACGATGAGCACAGTGATCGCGTCCAATCCGCCTCATCCCTCTCGCAGGTCACGCCTGCGGAATCGGCACCTCCACGCGCACGCGCGTTCCCTCGCCCGGACCGCTCGTCACCTCGAAGCACCCCTGGAGGAGCTCGGCGCGCTTGCGCATGCTGAGCAGGCCCACCCCGCTGCGATGTGGCTGACGCTCGAGGGCGATGAGGTCGAAGCCAACCCCGTCGTCCTCGATCTCGGCCATCAGACGGTCCGGATGGTGCTTCAGACGCACGACGACGCACGTGGCCCGGGCGTGCTTGGCGACGTTGCTGAGCGCCTCGTGCACGATCCGGTAGAGCGCGGTCTCCACCGTCTTGGGGAAGCGCGCCAGATGCGCGTCGAACTCGACGTGCAGGCCGGTCCGCTCGCTCAGCTCCCGCAGCTCGTGGCGCAGCGTGGCGACGAGCCCGAGCGTGTCCAGCGCTGCCGGGCGGAGGCTGGCGACCACCTCCCGTGCCTCGCGAATGGCCGTCCTCACCAGACCGCTGGCCTTGGTGATCTCCGCGCGCACCTCGTCCGCGAGCCCAGACCGCGCTTCGAGCGCCTGCAGGTAGCGATACGCGGCGGTCAGCGTTTGGGCGACCCCGTCGTGCACCTCCATGCAGATGCGCTCGCGCTCTTCTTCCTGCGCTTCGATGATCTCCTTGAGCAGGAAGCTGACCTGCTGCTCGCGCCCGCGGATCTCCTCGTAGAGGCGCGCGTTCTCGTCCGCGAGGGCTTGCAGGCGCTCTCGGTTGGCGCGTAACCGTTCCGACGCTTGGTGGCGCTCGGTCACGTCTCGCCAGTACCACACGCGGCCGTAGTGTATGCCGCTCGCGCTCTTGAGCGGCGCGCTGTAGCGCTCGAGAACGCGACCGTCGCGGAGCGAGACCTCATCGTGGAGCTCTTCGTCGGGGTGCTCATCGAGAAAGGCGCGGCCGACGACGAAGGCCTGTGGGTCCGCGACCTTCCCTACGATGTGCTGGAGGACCGCCTCCCCCGACCGCGCATCGAGCAGCTTGTCAGGGATGCCCCACAGCTCGGCGAAGCGGCGATTGAACGAGAGAATCTTGTGGTCGTTGGCGACCACGACGAGCCCGTCGAGCGAGGTCTCGCTCTCGCACTTCAAGAGCATCTCTTGGAAGCGGAGCTCCTCTTCTTGGCTCGACGCTTCGAGCGCAAAGGAGAGGTCCGCCGCCAGACGGCCGAGCACGGCGATCTCCTGCTCATCGAAGGCATGGGGCCCGACGGCTTCCATGGTCAGCGCGCCGACCACGCTCCCGCCCAGGCGCAGGGGGAAAGCGGCCGCGGCGCAGAGCCCGGCGTCCGGGGCGTGCCAGCGGCACGTGGCCGGCCGCCCGGTGCGGATGGCGATCTCGGTCACCCGGCGGCGCTTCGGCATGCCGTCCAGAAAGCGGCGCACGCTCGCTAAAGCGTCTTCCTCCACACCCCAGTACGCCGCCGGCTGGATCGTGCCCGCGACGGGGTCCACGAGGCCCACCCAGGCGAGACGGAAGAGACGGCGCTCGACGGCGATGCGACAGGCCTCGCTAAACAGCAGGTGCCGGCGTTCGCGGCGCGCGATCACCTCGTTGATCTCGCTCAGGATGCCGAACAGCCGATTCATACGGCTGAGCTTTTCCTCCGTGCGCCCGCGCCGGCTCACGTCGGCGATGCAGCTCACGACCAGCGGCCCGTCGGTAGCCTCGACGAAGCTGAGGCCGACCTCGATCGGAAACTCCGCGCCGCCCTTGCGGCGCCCGACGAGCACCCGGCCGGCGCCCATCGGGCGAGCTTCGGCACAGCGCAGGAAACCGGCGCGGTGGCGAGCGTGTGCCTCGCGGTAGCGCTCGGGCAGCAGCAGCTCCACGGGTTGCTGGAGGAGCTCGTGGGCGGCGTAGCCGAAGAGCTTTGTGACCCTGGGATTGGCATAGACCACACGGCCTTCACCGTCGCTGACGACGATCGCCAGCGGTGCCGCGTGCAAAAGCGCCAGGGAAGCCCGCCATACCTGCGGCGCTGCCCTCGCAGTGGCGTCGGCGCGGGCGAGTAGCGCGGCAGATCGTCGCGCGTCGCTGAGCAGTCGCGTCCCGGCCATGGTCTCCGTCCCGGATGACGCTTTGCCCTTCCGTACGTCGTGAGGGGACCTCATCGCCGCTCGCGACGGCCCCAGTCGCGGCCTGGGTCAGAACGGGCGAGCATGGATCATCACGCTGTTACGGCCGCGCACACCCACGTTACGATCGTGCGCGCCTTGTGTCGGAATGGCCGCGCCTAAATCATGTGCGCCTCGCTCGCTCGACTGTATGACCCGAAGGGATACATTCTGGCCGTCCGAACGGGGCCTTTTTTCGCCCCCGACCGGTGGCGCCATCGCCACCACACGCGCGACCGGCGGCGCGTTGGCCTACTGCGGCGCGCGGTCGTCTTCCACGAGCTTCTGGACGGCGATGTCGGCCGGGAGATGCTCCACGACGCGGTGCGCCGCACCCACGAAGAGCAGCCCAATCTCCCCATCGGCGAGCGTCTCCGCGATGCGCCGCACGATGTACGCATCGCGCTCCGCCAAGAGGGCGCGGCCGCGCTGCGCGTAGGTCCGCCGTGCGCGCGCCCGAGCGCCCGCGTCGGGGGCGCACAGTACGGCCTGGAGATGGCCATACTCCTCGCGCAGCAGGGTCGGCGACTCGGTGCCGACCAGCTCGGCGCCCTGGGCGACGAGCCAGCGGAGAAGGTCGTAGTTGGGACTCTGGACCTCGGCCAGGATGCGCCGGACGATCTCCGCGCCGGCGGCGGGCAGCCCATCCTGGTAGACCTTCACCCTGGACCAGTCGAGCTGCAACGCCCGCACGCGCTGCTCGATCGAGGCCCAGCGAGCCTGCGCCAGCCGCCCGTACGCTTCGTCTAGCGGCGCCTGTTGCCCGAGGAGACCCATATCACGAACACTGTGCACGATGGGGACGAGGATCAGTGTTCGGGGCCGGACGCGGCTCGGCACCGACACCCCCAGACCA
>JACQUS010000572.1 GCA_016210125.1 Chloroflexota bacterium
CACCTCGCGGCGAATCGCGTCGCGCACCAGCCCGTCGTCGTACTCGGCGACGTAGGTCTTGATGGGCAGGCGCTCCTCCGGCGGCGTGTCCATCGTGCTCATGTCGCGCAGGCCGGAGAGCGAGAGGTAGAGCGTGCGCGGGATCGGCGTCGCCGAGAGCGCCAGCACGTCGACCTCGCGGCGGAGCTGCTTCAGCCGCTCTTTGTGCACGACGCCGAAGCGGTGCTCCTCGTCGATGACCACCAGGCCGAGATTGCGGAAGGCAACGCCGTTCTGCAATAGCCGGTGCGTGCCGATGCAGATGTCGACGCTGCCGTCGCGCAGCCTGGCCAGCACCTCCTGCTGCTCGCGCGGAGTGCGGAAGCGCGAGAGCACCTCGACGCGCACCGGGAAGGCGGCCAGGCGCTGGCGGAACGTCTCGTAGTGCTGCTGCGCGAGCACGGTGGTCGGCACGAGCACGGCGACCTGCTTGCTGTCCTGCACGGCCTTGAACGCGGCGCGCAGGGCGACCTCGGTCTTGCCGTAGCCGACGTCGCCGCAGAGCAGCCGGTCCATGGGCTTCGACTGCTCCAAGTCGGCCTTGACGTCGGCGATGGCCTGCGCCTGGTCGGGCGTCTCGATGTACGGGAAGGACGCCTCCAGCTCGGCCTGCCAGGGCGTGTCCGGGCTGAAGGGGAAGCCTGGGTTGGCCTCGCGCGCGGCGTACAGCGCGAGCAGCTCCTGGGCGATGTCGCGTGCAGCACGCCGGGCGCGGAGCTTGGCGCGCAGCCAGTCGCCGCTGCCAAGGCGATGGATCGTCGGCGGCGTATCCTGCGGACCGAGGTAGCGGCCCACGCGCTCGGCCTGGTCGGTCGGGACGTAGAGCTTGTCGCCGTCGGCGTACTCGACGACCAGGTACTCGCGCTCCGGCCCGTCGAGCGCGCGGCGCACCAGGCCGGCGAAGCGGCCGATGCCGTGGTCGACGTGCACGACGTACATGCCGGGCTCCAGCTCGGGCAGGGCGAGCGGCGGGCCGCTCGGCGCGCGCCGCGCCGGGGCGACCGGGCGCTTGGTCCAGCCGAACAGCTCGGCATCCGTCAGCAGCGTGAGGCGCTCGCCCGGCAGGCGCCAGCCCTCGGCCGGCCCGCCGGGCAGGAGGGTGACGCGACCCGGCGCCGCGGCCTCGTCCAGCACGGCGTGCCGCCCGAAAGGCACGCCGTGCTGGGCCAGCAGTTCGGCTAGGCGCGCGCTCTGGTGCGAGCAGACCACCACGGACTCGCCCTCTGCGCAGAGGCGGCGGCCATCGGCGAGCAGGTCCTTGATCCGCCCGCCGTAGAGAGGCGCCGGCTGCCAGACCGCGTCGCCGTCTGGTGGGCCAGCATCCCAGGTCAGCCGCACCGCTGCCAGGGCCAGCTTGGGCTCGAGCTCACCCCACGGCCAGTAGGGGCGCGGCAGACCGTCGGGCAGCTCGCCGCGGGCCACCAGGTCGCGCCGCGACGCCTCGGCCTGCTCGGCCAGATCTTCGACCGTCGCCCGCACCAGGCGCGGCTCGTCGAGGACGAGCAGGCCGCCGGGCGGCACGTAGTCGAGCAGCGTCCCGCTGGCCACCAGGCCGGTGTAGAACTCGGCCCCGGCGAAGGTCTCTCCGCGCGCCAAGCGATCGAGATCGGCGGCCCAGGTCGCCGCGACCTCCGGCCGGCAATCGCGCAAGTCGACGCCGGCCAGCGTCGCGGCCGCGCTGCGGGCGAGCGCGGCCGCGCCCTCGTGCGGCGCGGCCAGCGTGGCCGTGGCCACGTGCTCGACCGTGCGCTGGCTGCCAGGGTCGAAGCGCCGCAGGCTCTCGATCACGTCGCTGAAGAACTCGACGCGCAGCGGCAGGACATCGGCCGGCGGGAACACGTCGACGATGCCGCCACGGCGGGCGAAGGTGCCCGGCTCGGTCACCGGGTCGGCCGGCTCGTAGCCCAGCGCAACCAGCTCGGCCAGGAGCGCGTCGAGCGGGCGCGCCGTGCTCACCGCGATGGTGAGCTGCCGGCCGAACAGCTCGTCGGGGAGCGGCAGGCGCTCCACCAGCGCCCGCCCTGAGGCAATCACGAACCCAGCAGCCCGCGCCACGGCGAGCTGCTCCAGAGCCTGCATACGCGCCTGCTTGGCCGAGCCTGGGTCGGGCAGGCGCTCGTAGAGGCGCGCCTCGGCCGGCGGGAAGAGGGTCACCGGCCGGTCGGAGCCGAGCCACAGCACTAAGTCGTCGGCCAGGCGGCGGGCGCGGCGCAGGTCAGGCGTGGCGACGAGCAGTGGCCGCCGCTGAGCAGCGAGCAGCGCGGCCAGCAGGGCCGGCTTGGCCGCCTCGGGCACCGAGACGCTGGCCCGGGCGCCGTCGGCTAGGGTGCGCCGGAGCGCCGCGAGCGGCGGCAGGCGCTGGACGAGGGGCAGGAGTCCTGTCAGATGCATCGAACGCGCTTACCTCGCGCGCGCAAACGCCGAGAGGGACTGGCCGCGCCGGCCAGCCCCTGCCACGGGAGAGTATACCCGAAGACCGGCGCGCCTACACCGGCGCGCCTACGAGGAGGCACATCCCGCGCGGCTGGGCACGGCGGGGGAATGCGCCGGTATTCCCCCGCAACAAACAAGGCACGCCCCACGCGGCTGGGCTCTGCGTCCGAAACGAGCCCGGCAGCGTCGTGCGGCCGGGCCGAAGCCCGTGGCCGTGCACCACTGCTAGAGTGGAGCATGGTCGCCAACGGCAACCCAACCGTGCAGGACGTCGCGCCGCAGCCCTGCGCCGCGTGGCGGCGCCGACAGTCGTCGCGGCGGCGGCCCCTGCGGGGGTGGACGCCGCGGCGGGGGAGGCAACGACCCATGGCGAACGATCGCAGAACCCTCGCGCTCATCGCGCACGACGGCAAGAAGGCGGATTTGGTGGCCTTCGCCCTCTACAATCGGGAGAAGCTCGCGCGCTACCACATCATCGCGACCGCCACCACGGGACGGCTGCTGCGCGAGAAAGTCGGCCTCGAGGTGGAGGTGTGCCTCTCGGGCCCGCTCGGCGGTGACGTGCAGATCGCCGCTCGCGTCGCCAGCGGCGAGGTGCACGCCGTCTTCTTTTTGGTCGATCCGCTGGACAAGCACCCACACGACCCCGATATCCAGGCCGTCCAGCGCGTGTGCAACGTGCACAACGTGCCCTTGGCGACCAACCTGGCGACGGCGAACCTCATCATCTCGGCTGACGCCGTGTAGCCGCCTGGCGGGCCGCGGATCGAGGGGGTCGCCGCGTCGGGGCGGCATCGGGCGTGTCGTGTGCGCAGGTCTGGTGTCGCTCGTCCGGGGCGATGGCGGCGGCGCGCGGCGTGCGGAGCGAGGGGCGCGCCGGGCTCAGCGATGCTCCGCGCCGCGATCGGTGGCTGCTCCCACCGTCAGCCCGGCGAGCCCTTCGTACACGCGCACGACCGTGGCGAAGTCCTCGGCGCCGCAGCCGCCGGCTGCGGCGGCCTGGTAGAGCTCGTGCGCCACGGCGGCGAGCGGCAGCGGCACGTGCAGCTCGCGTCCGAGTGCCAGGGCGGCCTGCGAGTCCTTCAGCCGGCCGAGCACGGTGAACAGCGGGCGAAAGTCGCGCTGGACCATCTTCGGCCCGCGCAAGCGCATGACCCACGAGTCGGCCGACGAGCGCAGCAGGCGCTCCAGCAGCTCGTCGGCCGCCAGGCCGGCGGCGACGCCGAGGGCCAACCCTTCGGCCAGCGCGGCGGTGTTCGTGCCGAGGAGCATGTTGCCGACGAGCTTGGTCGACTGGCCGGCGCCAGGTGGCCCAACGTGGAACAGGCGCTCGGCCATCGCCGCCAGCACCGGCGAGGCGCGGCGGAAGCCCTCCTCGCTGGCGCCGATCATGACCGTCAGCCGGCCCTCCAGCGCCGCCGGGATGCCGCCGGTGACCGGCGCGTCGACGAAGATGGCCGCGCGGGCGGCCGCCGCGGCGTCGAGCCGGCGGGTCAGGCCGAGCGCCGTCGTGCCGACATCCACCAGCACCTGTTCGGGCCGCGCGCCCTCGATCAGCCCGCTTGGGCCGAGGTAGACGCGCTCGACGGCCTCGTTGTCGGGGAGGCAAGTCAGGACGACGTCGGCGCGCGCTGCCGTCTGAGCCGGACTGGCCGCGCGCTCGGCCCCCTCGCGCACCATGTCCCCGACCGCTCCTTGGCTGCGGTTGTGGACGATCATGGGAAAGCCGGCGCGGCGGATGCACTCGGCGATAGGCCGGCCGAGGCGCCCCAGGCCGACGAAGCCGACGCGCTCGATGCCCTCGCGCGCGGCAGGCGCGCGCCGGCCTGGTGCCGCGCGCGGCTGCGCAGCCGCGAGGCTCCAGCCGGCGAGTCTCTCGTAGACCGTGAGCAACGCAGCCGGATCGTCTGCCCCCGCGTCGTGGCGCAGCACGGCGAGCAGCCAGCCGTGGGCCACGGCAGCCAGCGGCGTCGGCATGCCGCAGCGCCGTCCCA
>JACQUS010000557.1 GCA_016210125.1 Chloroflexota bacterium
GCGTCGTCCAGTATGCTCCGGCCGACCAGGCGATGGCCGTGGCGCTGGCCCAGCCCGGCAGCGCGAGCGTCGTCTGTCCGGATGCCTACGTGATCGACGCCGCGGCGCTGCCGGTGCTTCGCGAGCGCTTGGCGGCGGTCGGCAGCGACACGGCGCTGCTGGCGACGAGCGCGGACGGCGCGGCAGCGGCCGACGGCCTCTGGCTCGACCTGAGCGCCGTCGCGCCGGCGCGCTGGGCGGCTGCGGCGCGCGCCGCGGCGCGGACCGGCCGGCCGCTGGTACTGGTAGCGCACGGGAGTGAGTCGCCGGCCGACAACGTCGAGCGGCTGGTGGCGCTAGGCGTCGCGCTGCGCCGCGAGGGGCACGGCGACCTGGCCCTCGGCGTCGGCGGCGGCGACGTGAGCACAGCGATCTGGGCCGCGCGACTGGCGGCTGCGCGGCTAGCAGAGGCTCGCTGCGACGCGCCGCTGCTGCTCGTCGCGCCGGCCGGGCCGGGCGAGCAGGGCCTGCTCCACGCCGCCGTAGCGCTGGGCTCGCCGCTGTGCGACGGCATCGGCGATGCTGTGCTGCTGGAGGGCACGGCCGATCCGGCCGGGGCGCTGCGCCTGGCCTTCGACGTGCTCCAGGGCGCCGGCGTGCGCCTGAGCAAGACGGAGTTCGTCGCCTGCCCGTCCTGCGGCCGGACGCTCTTCGATCTCCAGACGACCACCGACCGCATCAAGGCCAAGACGAGCCACCTGGTCGGCGTGAAGATCGCCATCATGGGCTGCATCGTCAACGGCCCGGGCGAGATGGCCGACGCCGACTTCGGCTACGTCGGCGGTGCGCCCGACAAGGTGAACCTGTACGTCGGCCGGGACTGCGTGGCCAAGAACGTCCCCGTCGAGGAAGCGGACGAGCGCCTGATCGAGCTGATCAAAGCGCACGGCAAGTGGGTGGAGCCTTAGCGCCACGCCCGCGGTACGAGGCCCTGCCACGCGTCGCCGCCGACCTGGCGCGCCACGGCAGCGGGCCCCATCCCCGGTCGAGGCCCGGCAGCGCAGAGGCGCACGCGGTACACGTCGTTGCTCGCCGCCCCGTCCGGCTGCATCCCGCCGACGGTGAAGAGCGTGTCGCTGCCGGGATCGTAGGCCAAATTGTAGGGGATGAGCGCCAGGATCGGCTCGAAGAGCGTGGTGACCTCCTCCCAGCGCTCGCGGAGCGGATCGAAGCGCCAGGCGTCGCCCATCGCTTGCATCGTGCCGGCCTGAACGCCGCCGACCACGTAGAACGCGCCCTCGCCGTCCACCGCCTGGCCGTAGTAGTGCCGCGGCGGCACGCTGCGCGTGTTGGTTGCGTCGGTCAGGTTCTGCCAGCGGCCCGTGCGTATGTCGAAGCGCCACAGGTCCTGGATGGCCGCCCAGCCGACGCCATCCACAGTGGCCGAGCCGGCGAACAGGTAGAGATGCCCCTCGCCGTCGGCGCTCACGTTGTAGATCTCCCGCGGCGCGATGGCCCCTGCGCCGCTGCTGACGGTGAGATCGGTCCAGCGATTGCTCGCCGGATCGTAGCGCCAGAAGTCGTTCAGCAGCCGCTCACCACCATGCCCGTCGTCCGTACCGCCGGCAAAGAGGTAGAGCTGGTCGGTCAGCGGCTCCCAGGCGAAGCCGTAGTCGACGCGCCCGACCGGCCGCGGCCCGGGAGGATCGAGTGCCGTCCAGCGGTCGCGCGCCGGGTCGTAACGGTACAGGCGCCCGCTGTAGCCCACTGAGCCATCGTTCCAGCCGCCAAACTCGTAGACGAAGCCCGCGCGGTCACGCGCCAGGTGCGGCTCGACGAGCGGGGGCGGGCCGTCGGCCGTCGAGAGCGGCAGCCAGCGGCCCTCGGGCACGTCGTAGCGCCAGAAGTCGCTGAGCGCCGGGCCGTCGATCACGTAGCCGACACGGTCGCGGAGGCGGCTGCTGCCACCGAAGACGTAGAGATGCCCCACGCCATCGGCGACGAGCGCGTGCTGCACGCGCGGCGGCAGTGGAGGTGCGGCCAGTCGCGTCGCGCCCGCTACGCACGGCTCCTGGTGCGCGCTAGCGCGCGCCGGCGCCGCGATGGGCGCCGCGGAGGCGGCCGCCAGGCCGACGGCCAGGGCGATCAGCGGCCACGCGGCCTTGCGCTCGTGCACCTGCGCCCTCCCGGGGGCTGGCCCGCGGCCCGCCACCCGGGGCCCACTCTAGGAGGCACAGGTTAAGGAATCGTCAAGAATTCGGCTACGAATTGTAAATCGAGACGCGGGCGGATCCGCGTGTATCGCTCGGGTCGGCGCGCGTTCGCTCACTCACGCCGTCTCAGCGGGCGAGCGCAAGGCTCGTGCCTACGCCGCCGCGCCGCGTGCCCGCGCAGGTGGCGACGCCGTTAGTCGCCGGCCATCGTGGCGTTGACCCGCTCGACGAGGTCGTCGGGGTCGAGCGGCTTCCAGATGATGTCGGCGAAGCGGTCCTCGGCCTCCGCGGTGGCCGCTTCAGTCAGCCACTCGCTGCAGAGGACGACCGGAACGTCCTCGGCGACGTCGAGCAACGCGCGCATGGCCTTCCAGTCGAGCTCCCCAGGCGCCGCGCGACCGAAGGCGTCGGTGATCACTACGTCGAAGGAGTGGCCGCGCAGATGCTCCACTGCGCTCTCAATGCCGCTCATAACCGTCGCGCTGTGGCCGCCCTCGGCCAGGATGTCGGTCACCGCATCGGCAGCGATGCGATCAGCGCTTACGACCAAAATCTTGGCCATGCTTCGGCTGTCTCCTCGCGCGCGCCTTGGGCGGGCACGCTGAGTATTGAGTATAGCCGTCGGAGCGGCGGCTGCAAGTCGGGGGAGGCGTCGCCCGGCGGCCGGCCGCTAGCTCGTCGGCGCGCCAATGAGCCCCGCCTGAACGAGCGCCGCTACGAGTCGCCGCAGGCAGAGTGGCCGCCGGAGCACCGCCGTGGCCCGAGCGCAGTCCTCGGCGTTCAACACCTCGTCGGCCTCGGCCACGAGCACGATGAGCGACTCGCCGACGCGCTCGCTCTGCCGTAGCCAGAACAGCACCTCGCGCGCGTCGAAATCGGGGAGCGTGCTGCTCAGGACGATAGCCTGCGGCCGAAAGATCTCGGCCCAGTCGACCGCGGTGTGCCCATCCTCGACCGGCACGACGCGGCAGCCGTGCGCACTCAGCTCGGCGGCGACGCGTTGGAGGTCGCTCGGCACAGTCTCGACGACCAGCACAGTCGGCCCGCCAATCCGCGGCGCGTCTCCGGCCACCTGGACGGCGCAGGGGGAGAGGACGGCCGCGGCGGGACCAGGCACGGTCATCGGGCCGGACCGGCGCCCGGCCGCTCGTGGCCTTCGAATCACGGCGACGCCTCGTCGCGCGGTGGGCCGCGTGGCTCCGCCCGATCGCGCAACCGGACACGGAGCCAACGCCATCTACGCTCCCTCGATTGTACGCCAGGCTGCACACGCTTGCCACGTGTCAGCCTACCGCACCTGGGGTATCATGCCGGCATACGGTCGAGGAGCGCCGTGGCGCGGATCATGCGACACCTCGCATTGCTCGCGGTCCTCGCGCTCGTCGCCGGCGGCGCTGGCGGGGGCACACCGGCCACGCTGGAGTACCGACTCTACCGCGAGATCGCCACACCTACCTTCACCGTGGCCGGCTTCGTCGTCACCGAGCTGCCCAAGGCGCTCGGCATCGGCCTGCCAGCGCACGCGGCGCTGGCGGCCGACGAGGACCTCGTCCGACACTACCTCGCCGCCGCGCAGCGCACGACCGAGCGCCCACGCGTGGACGGCGCCACGGCGGACGGCGCCGCGGCGCGCGCAGACCGCGAGCGGTTGGAGCCGCTGGTCGAGCGCATGCTGGCCACGCAGGTGGCCGCGATCCTCCGCGACGAAGGACTCGGCCTGAGCGGCGGCGAAGTTTTCCCGCCGGTACGCTTCGTCTTCCGCGACCCGCCGCTCATGCTCATCGTGTCCCCACGCGAGCAGGTCGCGCTGCGCACGGCCGTGCCCCTGGCCGGCGATCTCGACGCCGTGGCCATGGCGGAGGTCGAGGAGCGCGCCGAGCGCCTCGGCGTGTCGGCGCTGGTTGTGCAGATCGGCGGCCTGGCCACGTACCCGGCGATGCTCCCCCCGGCGGGCGATGTCGCCTGGCTGCTCGAAGCCGTGGCGCACGAGTGGGTGCACAACTACTTCACGGTGCGGCCGCTCGGCTGGCGCTACGCGCTCGGCGTGGAGCGCGATCCGGCGGTCATCACCATCAACGAGACGGCCGCTGACCTCGTCGCGCGCGAGATTGGCCGCCGCGCGCTGCGGCAGTTCTACGGCGAGACGACCGGCCCGCACTCTGCCGCAGGCCCGCCAGACCCGCGGACAGCGCGCTTTCGCGCCCGCATGCGCGAGATCCGCGCGCAGGTCGACACGCTGCTCGCCGCCGGCCAGGTCGAGGCGGCCGAGGTCTATATGGCTCAGCAGCGCCTGGCGCTCGAGCGCGAGGGGTTTGCGCTGCGCAAGCTCAACCAGGCCTACTTCGCCTTCCACGGCAGCTACGCCGACGGGCCGGCCGGCCGGCTCGATCCCGTCGTCGCCGACGTGAAGGAGCTGCGCGCCCGCTCGGCATCGCTGCGGGCCTTCGCCGATGCCGTCAGCGGCGTGGGCAGCGCCGCCGAGCTGCGCGCGCTCCTCGTCCGCTAGTCGCTCGTCTCCACAGTCGCGCCGTGGGGGCAGATGTCCACGACCAGAGCGCGCCCGCCAAGGTCGCTCTGCGCCGCCACGCGCACCAGCGCGTCGAGGATGGCCAGCTCGTCGCCCTCGAAGAGCACCAGGAGCGCCGACCCGGCGCCGGAGAGGCAGGCGCCGCAAGCCCCGGCCTCGCGCGCGGCGGCGATGAAGCGCGGCATCGCCGGGAAGAGCGCTTGCCGGTAGGGCTGGTGCAGGCGATCGTCCATGGCCACGCCGAGCCAGTCGAGGCGGCCCGTCGCCAGGCTGGCGACCAGCAGCGCCGCGCGCGAGAGGTTGAAGATTGCGTCGGCGCGGGGCACCTGGTCGGGCAGCAGCTTGCGTGCCGCCGGGGTGAACATGGCGAAGTCGGGCAGGAAGAGCGCCGCGCGCAGCCGCGGCGGGACCGGCACGGACGCCACGATGAGGCGCGGGCCGTCCTGCACAGCGAGGGTGAAGCCGCCGACCACCGCCGGGGCGACGTTGTCCGGGTGGCCCTCGAGCTCGGTGGCCAGGTCGAGCACGCCCTGCTGATCGAGCGCGCTGCCGCAGAGCGCGTTGGCCGCCAGCACGCCAGCGACGACGGCCGCGGCCGACGAGCCGAGCCCGCCGGTCGTGGGGATGGCGTTGCGCTGCTGGATGGCCAGGGGCGGCACCGCGCGGCCCAGACGCGCGAGCGCGGCGCTGAGGCTGCGGTAGACGAGGTTGCGCGTGTCGCGGGGATAGCGGCGCTCGCCCTCGCCCGAGATGACCAGGCGCGTCTCGCTGGCCGGACGGATGTCGACCTCGTTGAACAGCCGCAGGGCGAGTCCGAAGCAGTCGAAGCCCGCGCCCAGGTTGGCAGACGACGCCGGGACGCGCACCTGGACGCGCACGCGCCTAGCCCCCGGCGATTGCCGGGACGATCGAGACGGCGCTGCCGGGCTTGACCGGCGTCGTCAAGCCGGCGATAAAGCGTATGTCCTCGCCGTCGACATAGACGTTCACGAACCGGCGGAGGTCGCCCTCGTCGTCGCACAGGCGAGCCTTCAAGCCCGGATGCCGAGCGTCGAGACTCGCGATGACGTCGGCGACCGTGGCGCCCTCGGCGGCCACCTCACCGGCGCCGCCGGTAAGCTGGCGCAGCGGCGTGGGAATCAACACGCGAATGGACACCGTGACCACTCCTCCCCCTGATACTAGCCTGGAAAATAGCCGCTCGGGATGGGGATGCCCCACTCCGCCCCAAAATGGGACTCTCAGATGTCGCTTGCGTCGCCTGCGGCGCCCCCGTTCACCCACCGCGGTTGCGCGCCGCGCGTGAGGGCTAGGCATAGGCCGGCGCGTGGTTGGCGATGGCCTCCTCGAACGACTCCACCGTCGGCTCGACGCTCAGCGGCGCGCTCAGGTGGCCGTAGAGCGCCTCCTGCGTTTTCAGGCCGTTGCCGGTGACGTAGGCGACGGTGAGCTCATCCGGCCGCACGACGCCGCGCTCAGCGAGGCGCTTCAGCGTGGCCACCGTCACGCCGCCGGCCGTCTCGGTGAAGATGCCCTCGGACTGTGCCAGCAGCCGCATCCCGGCGACGATCTCCTCCTCCTCGACGGCCGCGATGGCTCCGCCGGTCTGCTTGACCACCTGGAGGACGTAGTAGCCGTCGGCCGGATTGCCGATGGCCAGCGACTTGGCGATGGTGTTCGGGTGGCGCACCGGGCGCACGTTCAGCGTGCCGGCGGCAAAGGCCTGGGCCACCGGGGCGCAGCCGGCCGGCTGGGCGCCGGAGATGCGCACCGGCTTGGGCTCCACCAAGCCGACCTTCTCCAGCTCGCGGAAGCCCTTGGCGATCTTCGTCAGCAGGGAGCCGGAAGCGATGGGCACGACGACGTGGTCTGGCAGGCGCCAGCCGAGCTGCTCGGCCACCTCGAAGGCCAGCGACTTCGAGCCCTCGGAGTAGTAGGGACGCAGGTTGATGTTGAAGAAGGCCCAGCGTTGGCGGTCGGCGATCTCGCTGCACAGACGGTTGAGCTCGTCGTACGTGCCCTTCACGGCGACGATCTGTGCGCCGTACACCGCGGCGTTGACGATCTTGCTCTGCTCGATGTCGTAGGGGACGAAGACGAAAGTGCGCAGCCCGGCCTTGGCTCCGGCCGCGGCGACGGCGGCGGCGAGGTTGCCCGTCGAGGCGCAGGCGATGGTGTCGAAGCCGAACTCCTTGGCCTTGGCGATGGCCACGGCGACGACGCGGTCCTTGAAGGAGAAGGTCGGGTTGACGGAGTCGTTCTTGACGTACAGCTCGCGCAGCCCGAGCGCGCGCCCCAGATTGTCGGCGCGCTGGAGCGGCGTGAAGCCCACGCGCCAGGAGTCGTCCTCGCCCCGCTCCACAGGTAGGAGATCGCGGTAGCGCCAGAGGGAGAGCGGCCCGGCGGCGACGCGCTCGCGGCTCGTGCCGGCGCGAATGCGCTCGTAGTCGTACTCGACCTCCAGCGGGCCGAAGCAGAACTCACACACGTGCGTCGGGGTGAGCGGGTAGGCACGCTTGCACTCCCGACACGTCAGACCGCGGATCCGTCCCACCGTGTCCTCTCCTCGCCGACTTAAACAAAAAGCCTCAGCACCCCACAGGGATGAGAGGCATCGTGATCTGCGAGCAACGGGCCTCTGCGCGCAAAGGCCCCGGCGCCGCCACGCGACCCCTTATCTTGCAGAATGCCTCTGCCGGAATTAGCACCATACCACCGTTGCGGCGCCGCGGGTGCGACCGCGATGGCTGGTTGCCGGGCTTCACAGGGCCGGCCCCTCCGCCCGTCTAGATAAGGTGCGACGCGAGTCGCGTATGCACTTGTTACCGACAGTCTAGCGACTAGCGCACCTCTCTGTCAAGCGCTGCGGGCGCTCCTGCCGTCCAGGTGCGTTATACCCTTCCCGTCGCGTACGGCACGATGGTCCCCGCCTCACCCCATGAGTGATGTGCAGAGGTCGCCGGAGGCGACCTCTGCACTCCCGTTCCCGCATCCGGCACGGGTGATGCCATCGCTGACGAGCATGCGTGTCGGGACACGCACCACGCGAGGCAAGCGCGCCCGCAGGCGCATCGATCCGTTATGCGCGACCTAGCCGCCGAACAGGTCGCTGAAGCGCTCCCGCGTCTCCGGGCTTTTCTTCTCGACCTCCTCCGGCGACAGGACGACGATCTTCAATTCGCTGAGCTTCTTGCGCCCAGCGGGATACACCGTCTCGGGATTCGGCGCCAGATACTGCCACGATGCGATCAGCGACTGCCCCGCCGGACTCAGCAGCCATTCGTGGAAGAGCTTGGCCGCGTTGGGATGCGGCGCGTCGGCCACGATCCCCGATGCCGTGTAGGCGACGGTCGTGCCCTCCTCTGGGTAGACCACGTCGAGGGGCTTGCCCTCCTTCTTATCCGCGAGGGCTGTCGCCTCGACGATCCCGAGGCTGACGGGCCGCTCACCCGTGATGGCGATGGGGTTTAGCTCGAACTGCGAGCGCACGAGGAAGAGCTCGTTCTGCTTGAGCTTCTCGTAGAACGCCCATCCCAGCCGATTGGTGATCATGATGACCAGCTCGTTGCCGGTCCCGCTGTGCTTCGGGTGCGCCGTCGCGATCTTGCTCTTGTATTTGGCATCCGTCAGATCGGCAAAGCGCTTCGGAATGTCGCCACCAGTGATGATCTTCGAGTTGTAGCCGATGACCATCGCCTGGACGGTTTGGGCGAAGAAATAGCCGTCCTTGTCCTTCAGCTCGGGAGGAAACTTCTTCGCCCCCTCCGGCGTGTACTGAATGATGCGCTTTTGCTGTTTGTGCTGCTGCCACAGCCCGAGGTCGCCGTGGTTGATGACGTCCACGGTATAGAGCTTCGCCTCGCGCTCCTTCACCAGGCGGGTGATCATTGGGCCGGCGCTGAGGCGCGTGGCTTCGACCTTGAGCCCGGTCAGCTTCTCGAACTCGCGCGCCATGGCGGCGACCTCGTTCTCGCGCTGCGCGCCGATCCAGACCGCTACGCGGCCTTCTTTCTTCGCGGCCTCGTAGAGCGCCGCATCGACCTCGAAGCCGGGGCCGATCTGTGCCCTCGCGCCGGCCGCCGGCTGAGCCGGAGCGGCCGGCTTGGCGGCCGGTGGCTGCGCTGCGGCCGGCTTCGCTGCCGGCGCAGGCGCAGCCGGCTGGGCCGCCGGGGCCGGGGCGGCCGCCGGAGCCGGCGCACAGGCGAGCATCGCTAGCGCGAACAGAGCGACGAGCTGCATCAGCACCCAACGCATGGTCATCCTCCTCTTGTGGCTGAACGCCGGCCCAAACCGGCACCGTCTCCGCTGCCCTGGGCGGCTCTCAGCTCATCCGCAGGAGCCGCGCGGCGTTGGCGTACAAGCCCTTCTCGCGTACCGCCTCCGATCGCAGGCCGGCCATTGTCTTCTCTACGGCCGGGCCAAGCGGGTAGAGTGGATAGGCGCTGGCGAACAGGTACTGGTCCTGCAAGTAGCCGTTCGCGGCGTCAAAGAAAGCCTGAGCGAACGGCAGATCGTAGTGGTAGAGGTCTGGCGATACATACACGTTGGGGCGTTTGAGCGCCAAGCCCAGCATTGCCTCGACGTACGGCCAGCCAGCGTGCGCGACGACGAAGTTCACGCGCCGGAAGTCGCCAGCCACGCGGTCGAGAGCGATGACGTTGCGCATGCAGTAGCCAACGTCCGGGCCGACGAACACGCTCAGCGTCACGAGGACCGGCACCGCCAGGCGCTGGGCTTCCTCATAGAGCGCGTACAGCGTCCCGTGATCCACGTCGATCGGCGGCTGGCTGCCAATGCCGGGCTCGATGATCACCCCGCGCAGACCCAGCTCCTCCACCGCCCGCCGAGCCTCCTTCACCGCGTCACCACGGCGACTGAGGTCCACGCTGGCAATGCCGACGAAGCGACCCGGATACGCGCGGCAGAGCTCGGCTACCTCGTCGTTCGATACCCCCGGTGACCAGGCACGGCCCGTCACGACTCCGGTCGTGATGCCCGCCTCGTCCATCTCACGTAAGGCCATCTCCATCGACTGCTGCGTCGCCGAGGCTGGGAACTGGACGCCCACGCGCGCCGGCAGCCACTGCCCGGCACGCCCATAGGGCACGTCGAGGCGCACGAAGCTGCCGTAGGGCGGCCGAAGGCGAAAGTCCACGATCATCGCCCGAACCTCCGCTGCATGCGAGACCGCATCGACCTGCGAGCACTTACGAGCTGAGCGCGCAAGCACCATGCGAGCCGGTTCTCTGCGCCTAGCCTAGCCGGCCCTGTCAGCGACTTTCGTCACTCGCCCCTTCCGCTGACCATCACGGCCGCTCGCGCATCTCGACGCCAGCCCAGCGCTCGTAGAGCTTGACCAGCGAGAGGTTGGGCGTCGTGCGGCCTAGCTCGACCATGCCCATAACGATGAGCTGCTGGACGAGATGAGCGATGGGCATCGGTATCCCTTGCTCGCGGCCGGCGGTAGCGGCAATCTCCAAGTCCTTGTGCAAGAGCTCGATAGCCATCCCGCCACGGGCGCTGAAGTCGCCCTTCAGGACGAAGCGCGGGAAGCGCCGCTCGGTGGCCGCGTTGCGCCCCGAGCTCGCCTGAATGACCTGAATGACGCGCACAGGATCAAGTCCGGCCTTCGTGGCCACGACCACGGCCTCCGCGGTCGCCAGCGTGCTCACGCCGGAGAGGAAGTTGTTGAGCGCCTTGGTGAGGTGGCCGGCGCCGAGCGGCCCCATGTGGAACAGGTGGCGACCGAAGCTGCGCAGCAGCGGCTGGTAGCGCTCGAAGATGGCCTCGTCTCCGCCGACCATCACCGCCAGGCTGCCCTCCTCGGCGCCGACGACGCCGCCGCTGACTGGCGCGTCGACCATGTGGATGCCGCGCTCGGCCAGGGCCTGAGCGATGCGCACCGTCGCCGAGGGCTGGCCACTCGTCAAATCGAGGACGACCGTGCCACGAGCGGCGCCGCGGACGATGCCCTCGTCACCGAGACAGACCGCCTCGACCTGTGCCGACGTCGGCAGCGAGAGCAGGATGTGCCGACAGCGCTCGCCGACCTCTCTCGCCGAGCCGGCCGCTTGCGCGCCGGCAGTGGTGAGGCGGGCGAGGGCCTCCGGTCGCAGATCGTAGACGACGAGCGGATAGCCACCGTCGAGGACACGGCGGGCCATGGGGCCGCCGATGTTGCCGAGACCGATAAACCCGACCGGACCTTCGATCGTCATCGTCGCTCCTCCTTAGAGGCGTTGCACGATAGAGGCGTTGCACGATCTTGAACATCGGGCGCAGTGCGTTCTCGCGGTGGCGCGAGTACTTGGCGGCATCCGTCCGCAGCCGCACCCCACCGAAGACCGACTCCAGGGGATCGCTCGTCCGCAGGTGGGGCCAGTGTCCCTGCGGAGAGCGGTAGAACGTCACA
>JACQUS010000558.1 GCA_016210125.1 Chloroflexota bacterium
CTATAGACGACCTGCACGAGTCGGACTACAGCGTCTGGGAGGGCTGGGAGGTCCAGGGCTGGCCGACGCTGGTGATGCAGCGCGGCCAGGTCGCCGTGGAGAACGGCCAGCTCAAGGCGCCGGCCGGCTTCGGCCGTCGCGCGCCCGGCAAGCTCATGCGCGCCATCCAGGACGGCCCGGCGGCGTAGGGCGGGCCCGCTGCCGACCCGGAGCGATCTCGTGAGCCTTGCGTCGCGGGTGGTCGTGATCGTTGGCCTGCTCGTGCAGGGCCTCGCTCTACCCGCGCACGCGGCGCCGCCAGACTGCGCCTTCGTCCTCGGCTTCGAGGCCCTGCACGACACGATTCCCGACGTCGTGGGCGAGTGTCTCGAGAACGTGCGCTACGACCCGCCCGTCGGCGATGCTTACCAGATGACCGCCGCGGGCATGCTCTTCTGGCGCAAGGCCGATAACCACACCGCCTTCACCGACGGCTACCGCACCTGGGTGGCTGGCCCGCATGGCGTGCAGCGGCGGCTGAACAGCGAGCGCTTCCTTTGGGAGACCGTGCAGTACTTGCGCAATGCCGAGTATCGCCTGCCGCTGCTCCAGGAGATGCCTGTTCGCCTCGCGGACGGGCGCTACGTGTCGCAGCCCGATTGGATCTGGGCCGGCATCCTCGACGACCTCGTAGCCGTCGGCGACCTCGACGGCGACGGCATCGCCGACGCCGCGACGGTCGCCTACCACAGCGGCGGCGGGAGCGGGACATTCATGTACCTCATGCTCTTCGTGGCTCGCCACGGCGAGCTCACCCAGGTCGGCCGGGAGTTCCTGGGCGATCGTGTGCGGGTCGAGAGCGTGGACATCGCGGACGGCGGGCTCGTCACGGTCGAGATGATCGCCCACGGCCCGAGGGAGCCGCTCTGCTGCCCGACGCAGCCGGTCACGCAGCGGTTCTGGCTCAGGATCCTCGTCGACAGCCCACAGTCCTTCGCGGAGGCGTCCCTGCCGCTCCGGATCGCGGGCGTGGCGCGGACCACCGAAGGCAACGTCCGGCTGCACATCAGAGACGCCAGACGTGGAGTCGTCGTAGATTCCTTCACGACGGCCCGCATGCCGGGCGTGGGCGCTTTTGGATCCTTCGAGTTCGTGGTCACCGATGCGGCTCTTGCGAGCCACCGGAACACCCAGGTGACGCTGGAGCTGTTCGAGGAGTCGGCGGCGGATGGCAGCCCCGTAGGGCTGGCTAGCGTTCCGATTCGCCTAAGATAGAGCATTCGCCAGTTGACCTGTTGTTTCCTTGGCGACGGCGCTGTCTGCGGTGAGGTCGAGCGGGGAGTGCAGAGAGGCTTCGCCCCTCTGCGTCGCTCTCCTGGGATGGGGTGGGGCATCGCCCAGCGCTAGAGAAGGCGCGCCACCTTGTGCCCCTCGTATACGGCCTCGGTGATGCCGCGCGGCGCGACGCAGTCGCCGGCCGCGTAGACCGGCTTGCCGCGCGCCCTGAGCGCGACGTACAGGCCGTCCTCCGGCGCGCAGCCCGTGGCCAGCACCACGGTGTCGAGCGGTTCGACGCGCCACGGCCGCTCGCTGTAGACGTCGTGACCTACCAGCGCCGCCGGCTCGACGGCGCTCACCAGACTGTCCACATGGCAGCGCACGCCGCGCTCGGCCAGCCGCCGACGCTCCGGCCCGTACGAGCCGGGGTAGATGGTGTTGCCGACGTGGGTGAAGCGCGTGACGATGGCCACCTCGCAACCGCGGTCGGCCAGGTACTCGGCGGCGCTGGTCACCTGCACGTCGCCCTGGTCGTCGACGATGGCCACCCGCCGGCCGACGCGCTCCGGCTGAGCCAGGGCGTCCCACAGCGTCACGACGTGCGGCTGCTCGACGCCGGGCAGCGCCAGCACGTCCGGCCGCGCCGGCGTGTAGCCGCTGCGCAGCGGCCGCGCGCCGGTGGCCACGACGACCGCATCGGCCCAGGCTACCGGCTCGGCATCGGCCGCCACGGCGCAGCCGAGGTGCACGGCGACGCCCAGGCGCTGGAGCTCCTGGCGGAAGTAGCGCACGATCTGGCCGAGCTCGGCGCGGCTGGCCGGCTTGGCCGCCAGGCCCACCTGGCCGCCGAGGTCCTCGGCGCGCTCGCACAGCCGCACCTCGTGGCCACGCAGCGCGGCGACGCGGGCGGCCTCCAGCCCGGCCGGCCCGCCGCCGACGACCAGCACGCGCTTCGGCGGCTGCGCGCGCCCGAGCGTGCCGAGACCCCAGGCCAGCTCGTTGCCGGCCTCGGGGTTGTAGATGCAGGCGATGCGCACGCCGAGGTTGACCCGTGCGTGGCACACGTTGGCCCCGACGCAGTAGCGAATACGCTCGACCTGGCCTCGCTGTGCCTTGTTCGCCCATTGCGGGTCGGCGATGAGCGGCCGCGCCAGGGCGATGAGGTCGGCGTGCCCCTCGGACAGGATCTGCTCGGCCAGCGCCGGATCGGGGATGCGGTTCACGACCATCACCGGCAGCCCGGCCGCTCGCCGGACCGCCGCTGCCAGCGGGACGAACGGGGCCAGCGGCTGGCTCATATCGGCGACCATGACGGGCCGGGCATTGTACGTCGCGCCGGAGACGTGGAAGTAGTCGACCAGCCCGGTCGCGGCGAGGTGCTGCGCAACAGCGCAGGCGTCGGCCGCCGTCAGCCCGCCGGGGGTGAAGTCGTCGCCGTTCAGCCGCAGGCCGACGATGCGGTCGGGGCCGAGGCCGGCGCGCACGGCGCGCAGCGCCTCGACGACGATGCGTGCGCGGTTCTCCAAGCTGCCGCCGTAGCAGTCCGTCCGCTGGTTCGTGTGCGGCGAGAGGAAGCTGCTGAGCAGGTAGCCGTGCGCGGCGTATAGCTCCACGCCGTCGAAGCCGCCTTCGCGCGCGTGGCGGGCGCTCTGCGCGACGGCCGCCAGCAGCGCGGCGACGTCGTCGTCGTCCATGGCCTTGGGCGTCTCGCGGGCCAGCGGGCAGGGCAAGGCTGAGGGTGCCCAGAGCGGCTCCAGCGCGTGCAGCGAGCGCATCTGCCGGCCGAGGTGCGAGAGCTGGACCAGCGCCTTGGCCCCGTAAGCGTGGATGGCCTCGGTCAGCGCACTGTAGCCGGGCACGACGCGCGGATCGCTGGCCAGGGTCACATGGTCGTCGAAGACGGCGTTCGGCGTGAGCATCTGCGTCCCGACCACGAGCAGCCCGACTCCGCCGGCCGCGCGCTCGGCGAAGTAGGCCACCTCGGCCTCCGAGGGCAGGTCGTCAGCGCCCGCCAGCTTGGGGCTGTGCGGCGCGAAGACGATGCGGTTGGGGATGGTGTGCCCGGCGATGGCGATGGGCTCGAAGAGGCGTGGGAATCCGCCGGCCATCACAGGCCCGCGAGCCGCGGCCGCACCGCCTCGGCGAAGCCGCGCATGGACGCCAGCACGTCGTCCAGCCGCTCGCCCTGCACGTCGAGCACGACATAGCCGACGCCGAGGCGCTGGTAGGCGCGCAGCCGCTCGGCGATCTCCGCCGGCGTGCCGGCCAGGTCGGCCGCGGCCGCGGCCGGCTGGCCGAGCCGCAAGTTGAGCTTGAGGGCGATGGTCAGCTCGGCGGCCTCGCGCCCGGCCGCGCGGGCGACGGCGCGCAGCTCGTCGAGCTTGGCAGCCATATCGGGCAGGGCCAGGCGCGTGGCGTGCCAGCCATCCCCAAAGCGCACCGCGCGCTCCAGCGCGGCACGGCTGTGGCCGCCGATCCAGAGCGGCGGGCCTGGCCGCTGCACGGGCTTGGGGCCGAACAGCACCGCGTCGAAGGCCACGAGCTCGCCGCGGAACGATGGCCGCGCTTCGGTCCAGGCCGTCCGCCAGACGCGCAGCGTCTCGTCGGTCAGCCGGCCGCGCTTGTGGAACGGCACGCCCAGGGCGGCGAACTCGTCGCGCGACCAGCCGACGCCGACGCCCAGGATGAGCCGGCCGCGGCTCAGCGCGTCGAGGCTGGCGAGCATCTTGGCTGTCAGCAGCGCCGGCCGGTAGGGGGCGATGAGCGCGCTGGTGATGAGTTTGACCCGCCGCGTCTGCCCGGCGAGGTAGGCCAGCGTGGTCAGCGGGTCATAGTAGACCTCACGCGGCCCGGCGGTGAAGTGGCCTGGCCCGCCGTAGGGGTGCTGGTCCGTCAGCGTGCTGGGCATGACCACGTGGTCGTACACGCAGATGGCCTCGTAGCCCAGGTCCTCGGCCGCTCGGGCGATGCCCTCGAAGATCTCGGGCTCCGCCAGCACCGGCCCGCCGTTGAACACGTAGACGCCGAACTGGGGCGCTTGCGTCGTCATCGTCGGC
>JACQUS010000552.1 GCA_016210125.1 Chloroflexota bacterium
GCAACATCGCCGGCATCAACGTGCGCAAGTCGGTCGAGACCACGGAGCTGGAGGACTGGCAGCGCGTCATCGGCGTCAATCTCACCGGCGTGTTCCTGTGCACCAAGTATGCCGTCGGGCCCATGAAGCGCCAGGGCGGCGGCCGCATCGTCAGCATTGCCTCGATCTCCGGCATGATCGGCTTCGGCTACCCGGCCTACTGCGCCTCCAAGGGCGGCGTCATCGCCCTGACGCGGCAGCTCGCGGCCGAGCTCGCGCCGTTCAGCATCAGCGTGAATGCCATCTCGCCCGGGGTCGTCGAGACGCCGATGAACCGGCCGATGCTCGAGGCCTCGCCGCCCATCCGCGAGGCCGTCCGACGGGCGACGCCCATCGGCCGGCTGGGGCGGCCGGAGGAGATCGCCGCCGTGGCCACGTTCCTAGCCTCCGACGACGCCAGCTTTGTCACCGGCCACGTGTTGGTGGCCGATGGCGGGCTGACCTCAGCCGTCGCGCTCGGCGAGGCCAGCGAGGTCTACCTGCGCTTCGGCGAGGGGCAGGGCTAGCCGAGCTTGGACACCGCGGTCGTCGCACGCGACCTGCGCAAGGTCTTCGCGCCGCTGCCCGGCCTCGTCGGCCTGCTCGCGGCGCGCCCGAGCAAGCAGCCCGTGGCGGCGCTGCACGGCGTCTCCTTCGACCTGACGTGGGGCGCGTGCCTGGGTGTCATGGGCCCCACCGGCGCTGGCAAGACCACGCTGCTGAAGATCCTCGCCACGCTCGTCGCCCCGACGGCCGGCACGGCGCGCGTCTGCGGCTACGACCTCGGCGCAGCCCGCGCGATCCGCGCCTGCGTCGGCTTCGCCGGCGGCGACGGCCCCGGCTTCTACGCGCGGCTGACCGGCCGCCAGAACCTGCGCTTCTTCGCCGCGCTCTACAGGCGGGGCGCGAAGGACGTCGAGCGCGCGCTGGCCGCGGTCGAGCTGGATTCGGTCGCCGAGCGCGCCGTGCAGACCTACTCCAGCGGTATGCGCCAGCGCCTGGCCCTGGCGCGGGCCTTGCTGCACGAGCCGTGCCTCCTGCTGCTCGACGAGCCGACGCGCAGCCTCGACCCGGCGGCGAGCGCCCGGGTGCTCGACCTGCTGGACGGCTGGCGGCGCGCTGGCCAGCGGGCCATCCTCCTCGTCACCCACCGACCGGACGAGGCCGCGGCGCTCTGCGACCGCGTGCTGCTGCTCGACCAGGGGCGCGTCCGCGCTCTCGATACACCCAGCTCGCTGCGCGAGCGGGGCCTGTGGGGCGCAGGCTTGGGACGAGGGTGAGGCGCCTCGTATCGTGGTGTGCAGTGTGGCCGGTGGGCTCTGGTAAGGGTAATGATGATCAAGACAGTCATGCTCGTGCCAATGTTCCAGAGATCATCGGCGACTGGGAGAGGGTGGAACGCCTGCTCCAAGAAGTGCAGGTCGAGGTAGCCGGCATCCCAGAAATCGGCGAAGAGAACACGAGGCAGGAGTGACTATTCTAAACCATTCGGTTTATAATGCAAGGAGGAGGCCGCGATGCTGACGTACACGACGCTCAATGGCGAGGTAGTCAACCTAGCCAAGCTGACCAAGGAGGAGCAGGCGCACCTTCAGCGCTGCGCGGCAGCGTACCGCGCGGGAATGGCCTGGGGCCAGTTCACGCGCCTCGTCGAGACGACCGAGAATCCTCTGCTGCGACCGACAAGCGGCTACATCACCCGCGCTGTGTGGGAGCACCCGCTGTTCCGCGCCGTCCGCGACCTC
Source organism: Chloroflexota bacterium (assembly GCA_016210125.1). Taxonomy (GTDB): domain Bacteria; phylum Chloroflexota; class UBA6077; order FW602-bin22; family JACQUS01; genus JACQUS01. The sequence continues at coordinate 1,764 of JACQUS010000552.1, forward strand.
GAGGACCGGCTGGGTATCCAGCAGGGCGAGCTCGCGGCCGAGCCGGGCGACGCGCTCGACCAAGACCCCTTCGCCGACGAGTGGCTGCCGGCCGCAGACGCCGCGCGGCGCACGAGCGTCACTCTGGCAGGCCTGCACAAAGCGATCGCCCGTGGCGACGTCATCGCTCGGCCGGCGAAGCCCGGCGGCAAGCGCCTAGTCGTGAGCGCACGCAGCCTCGCACGCTGGACGCCGAACCGGATGCGCCAGGCGGCCGGCCGGCGTGCCGCACGGCCGGCGGCGGCGCGCGTCTGACTACCCCTCGTCGCCACCCACGGCGTGCTCGTCCAGCTCGACTAGCACGGCGTCGGCCGGCACGACGGCACCCTCGCCGTAGGGCAGCCGGCGGATGAGCGCGGCGTGCGGGGCCTCGACGGTGAACTCCATCTTCATCGCCTCCAGCGCCAGAATGCGCTGCCCGGCCTTCACGTTCTCGCCCTCGCGCGCCCAGACCTTGATGATCGTGCCCGGCATCGGCGCCGTCAGGCGCACCTCCTCGTCGGCGGCGCCGTGCGCCGCCGCGGCGAGCGGGTCGGCCGCGGCCAGGTGATAAACCTGGCCGGCGTGCCAGACCTCCCAGCCGTCGCCGCGACGCGCCGCGTAGAGCGCGTGCCGGCGGTGGCCGTCGTCGAGCACCAGCGCGCCGTCGGGCCGGCGCACGAGGCGCACGGCGAACGGCGCGCCGCCGACCGTGCCGGCCCAACGGTCTCCGGTGCCCTCACGCCGCAGCGCAACCGTGTGCTCGCTCGTGCCGACGCGGTAGCGCAGCGTGACGGCCGCGCCGCCCTGGCGCCACGGCCCGAGCGCCTGCCAGGGGTCGCCGCGTCGTTCTACGAACTGGCGCGGGCCTGGGCCTAGCTCCGCCAGCGCCGCGGCGACGAGCACCGGCCAGTCCGGCGGCGGCGGGGCGATGTCCAGCGCGTGGCGCGCCAGAAAATCCGTCGTCGTCTCGCCGGCGACGAAGGCCGGGTGCGCCAGCAGCGCGCGCAGGAAGGGCAGGTTGGTCGTCACGCCGAGGACCGCGAAGCGGTCGAGCGCCCAGCGCGCCCGCGCCAGCGCCTCGGCGCGCGTCCGGCCGTGGGCGATCAGCTTGGCGAGCAGAGGATCGTAGTGTCGGTGCACCTCGTCGCCGACGGCGACTCCGGTGTCGACGCGCAGGCCGGCGCCGAGCGGCGGCGCGAAGACGGTCAGCCGGCCGGTCGCCGGCAGGAAGCCGCGCGCTGCGTCCTCGGCGTAGACGCGGCACTCGACGGCATGGCCGCGCCTGGCGACGTCTTCCTGGCGGAAGGGCAGCGGCTCGCCGGCGGCGATGGCGAGCTGGAGGTGCACCAGGTCGACGCCGGTGACCAGCTCGGTGACCGGGTGCTCGAC
>JACQUS010000560.1 GCA_016210125.1 Chloroflexota bacterium
CGACGGCTGGGGGATTCCGCACGGGGCCTGCGCTGTGGTTTAATCGATGCGCTGAGGGACAGACGAGGGCTACGATCGCCGGCGGAGAGACACCAGCGCGGCCTTACCTGACCTGGCCGGTCTACGCCTGCGTGCTCGGCAACCTGGTCTTCCGCTGCGCGTCGTGGGCCACGGCGGTCCTCCTGGGCCTCTACTTGGCGCACTTGGACAGCAGCGGTACCCATGTGCCGGCCGCGGCGGTGGCCCTCCTGGCCGGCTCATTTTATGTCGTGGAGGTCGTGGGCGCGCCCATCTGCGGTGCGCTAAGCGACCGCTGGGGCAACCGCGCCTTTCTTTTTGCCGGCCCGCTGTTCGGCGCGGTCTCGGCCCAGCTCATGGGCCTGACGACGCTCATACCGCTCCTGGCCCTGGCGCGAGGGCTCGAAGGCGTGGCCGTGGCCTCCGCGACGCCTTCGATTCTGGCCTTTCTGGCCTACCACACGCGCGGCGCGGTCGGCTACCGCGGGCGGGTCATGGGCCTGTTCGAGCTCGCGGCCGTGGTAGGCATCGCTCTGGGCGGGCTGCTGGCTGGCCTGCTTTGGCAGTTCGTGCACGTCTGGGCCTTTACGATCGTCGCGGCGATCTACCTCGGCAGCCTCGGGCTGTTCGCCAGCATCCGCGTGGCCAATCCGCCGCCGAGCGGCGTGGCGGTCGCGCGGATGCGCGAGTACCCGCGGCTGATCGCGCAGCCGCGGCTGCTGCGCTTCATTCCGGCCTGGGGCGCGGTGAACGCGATCATCGGCGCCTGGGCGACCTTCCTGCCGTTCATGCTGGCCGGGCGGGACGACCCGCAGCAGTGGCTCGTCGGCGGGTTCTCCGGCGGGGCCGTCGGGCTGGTCTTCGTCGGCATCGGCGTCGCCTTCGGCGCGGGAGTCCTGCTGTGGAGCGTGTCCATCGGCCGGCTGGGCGTCGCGCGGGTCATGCTCTCCGCACTGGTGGCGCTCTATGGGCTGGCAGCCGTGCTCTGGGTGCTCAACCGCACGACCGGCTGGCCCATAGGAGTGCAGGGCACGCTGGCGCTGGGCGTGGTGGTGCTGATCGGCGCCGGATCGGGATTCACGCCGGCGGCGCTGACCTACCTGGCGCAGCTCGCCGAGGAGCACCCGGCCGGGCGCGGCGCGGTCATGGGGCTCTACTCGGTCTTCTTTGGCCTGGGCCAGCTCGTCGGCGGGGCGCTCGGCAGCCCCTTCCTGACCTGGGCTGGGGCCGACGGCCTGATCCTGCTGACGGTCCTGCTGACGACGGTGGCCCTTGCCGCGGTCGTGACCCTCGTGCGCATCGGCGAGCTGCGCGGGCGCGCGGTGGCGCCCACGCCGGCCGGCCACCACTGACCGGTGACAGTTCGCGCACAGCGCGCTTCCCGGCCCTTCCCCTCCGACCGCATCCCTCGGACGATGGGTATAGACGATGGGTATACACGATGAGCAAGAGGGATACCGAACGCGTGCGAGGTGACGATGCCGGATCTGGAGCTGAAGCGCATCCAACCCAATCGCCTGAACCCGCGCCTGCGCTTCTCCAAGGCCGGGCTCGACGAGCTGGCGGCGAGTATCAAGCAGTACGGTGTGCTGGAGCCGCTGGTCGTCCGTCCGGTCGACGGCTACTACGAGGTAGTCGTCGGCGAGCGCCGCTACCGCGCCGCGCAGCAGGCCGGCTTGGAGACGGTGCCCGTCGTCGTGCGCGACTACAGCGACGAGGAGGTCATGGAGATCAACCTCGTCGAGAACGTGCAGCGCGAGGACCTCTCGGCCGTCGAGAAGGCACGGCTCTGCCGCGAGCTGCGCGGCCGCTGGCCGGACCGCTACCCGACCTGGGAGCACATGGCTCGGCGGATCGGCGTCGAGGCGACGACCGTGCGCACGTGGATGCGCACGCTGGGCCTGCCGGAGGAGATCCAGGAGCGCATCGCCCCGCGCGACGCCCAGCGCGTGCCCGAGGGGCGCATCGACTACCAGACGGCGCTGCGCATCGCCGAGAAGGTGAAGGACCCGGAGCGGCAGGTCGAGTTGGCAGAGCGGCTGGCGGCCGAGAAGGTGCCGCAGCGTCTGGCGCAGGAGGTCATCAGCCGCGCGGCGACGGCGCCGGACCGCGAGGTCGGGCAGCTCATCGAGCAGGTCGCGCGCGAGGCGCGGCCGACGCTGGCGTTCAGCCATCGCCACTACAAGGCGATCCTCGAGGGCCACAAGACGCAGCTCACCCGTCGTCGGCCGGAGCCGGACCTGCGAGCCGGGGTCGTCGTGCGCGCCGCGGTCACGCACTTCGCCGACCTGGAGATCGTCGAGGTCGAGCGCAAGCGGCTGGGCGCCTTCACCGCGGAGGACGCGGAGCGCGAGGGCGGCTACACGCTCGATGAGCTCAAGACGCGCTGGGAGCGCCAGTACGGCGCGTGGGACCCCGACGACGCGGTCTACCTCATCCGCTTCCGCGTCGACCGGGTGCTGTAGGGCGGCCGTTCGCACTGCGAACACCGCGCTCTAGGGTGAACCTCGCTCTCATCGGCGGGCTGCCCCACCCCCTCACCGCGGAGAGGTCGCCAAAGTGGGCGAAGCCCCCATTGGGTTCCCCCTCTCACGCCGATCGGCGACAGGCCACCGCTCATTCTGCGGAGAAATCGCCCTGATGGGCGGCCCCACCACCCGGGTAAGGATCGTCCAGAGGGTGCGCAGCCTCCGCTCGACTCCCCGCTACGGCGCCGCCGCTGCACATCCATCGCCGGTGTCCCGCTGGGACAGCGCCAGCGCCCCCGGCCTGCCGCGCTCCGGCCAAGCCCCCGCCGACGCGAACGCGGGCGGCCGCTACCCGCCGGCGATGGCGGCCAAGTGGGGTCGCAGATGCGCCGCCAGCTCTTCCGGCCGGTCGAAGAAGGCGGTGTGTCCGCCTGGCACGGCAATGATCTGCGTGCGCACAGCCGTGGCCAACCGCTCAGCCATTAGCGCGAGGAGCGGCCAGGCCGTCTCTGGGCTGAGGAGCAGCCGCACCGGGCGGGCGAAGCGCGCCAGCGCGGCGTCGTCGGGACGATACGCGGCGAGCCAGGGGAAGTCGATCCCGAACATGACCTCTCCGTTGCCGAGCATGCCCTCGCGCACCTCGGGATCGGCCGCCGCCCACGAAGCCGCCCGGCGAAGAGCGGCACGAACATCTCCACGGCCGCGCGCGGCCCCTGGGCGGTGAGGACGGGCCGCAGCGCGGCGTCGAGCTGCGCCAGGACCTCCGGCAACTGCTCGCCGAGATACGCTGGGATGAACGGCTCGTGCAGCGCGAGCCCGGTGACGAGGTCTGGGTGCCGCAGGCCCAGCTCCAGGCCGATGGTCCCACCGGCGGAGAAGCCGAGCACGATGCAGGGCGCGATCCCGAGCGCGCGGATCAGCCCGGCCGCATCCGCTACCTGCTCGGCGATCGAACTGCTCGTCCAGCCGGCCGGCCGCGGGCTGTGCGAGTAGCCCCGGCGATCGTAGGCGATCACGGTACACGCTTCGGCCAACGCCGCTGCCGTCCGCCGAATGCTCCGCGCGTCGTTCATGCCCGGGATGACGAGCACGGGCGGACCGCTGCCCTGGCGCTCAACGTATAGGTCCGCACCATTCACCCGCTGGAGGCCGCTTTCGATGCCACTGCTGGCTACCACCGCCGATCCTCCTTCCGTGAGGGCGAGCCGATTGCGGGCCGCCACATCGTCCGCGAACGTCGCGCACCCACATGCCCGGCAGTGCGCGGCCGACGCCGGCCGCCATACTTACCGTGCTTGCTAGCGCTATGATGTCTCCTAATATAGCGCGGCATCTCCCGGAAGGCAAAAGCACGCCAGCGCTGCGGCGCCGCACGGCGATCCCGCTAGCAGCGCGTCGGCCCGTTCGCACTGCGAACGGGCCGGAGCCGCCTCAGCGCGGCGGCTCGATGAGGCCGATGCGAATGGCGTGCGTCACCGCCTCCAGCTTGGAGTGCACGCCCAGCTTCGAGAGGATGTTGCGGACGTGGGTCGCCACGGTCTGCGGGCTGATGACTAGCCGCTCGGCGACGGACTGCTGGCTCTCGCCGCGTGCCAGCGCCTGAAGCACCTCGTACTCGCGCGGCGTCAGCCCGCCCACCTCGCGCTGCTGCATGGCCCGCTTGGCCGCAGCGAGCTCGGCGAGCAGGCGCGGCAGGGCCGAGCCCGGCACGAGCGCCTCGCCGCGGTGCGCCGCGCGCACGGCCATGACCACGTCGTAGATGGCGCGGCTCTTGTCGACGAAGCCGCTGGCGCCGGCGGCCATGGACTCGACGAGCGCGTGCTCCTCGGCCAGCGAGGTGAGCATGACGACTTTGGTCTGTGGGTGCGTGCGCTTGATGGCCTCGGTGGCGCGGGCGCCGTTGAGGCCGGGGAGCTGGTAGTCCATGAGCACGACGTCCACGTTCTCCTGCGTCGCCCGCTGGATAGCCTCCAGCCCGTTCGCGGCGATTCCGACGACGCGCATGTCGCGCTGCGCGTTGAGCGCGAGGCTCAGTGCCTCGGCGAAGACGAGGTGGTCATCGACAATCAGCACACGGATCACGTGCCCTCCTGTGCGCTGTGGCTCGCAAGTGGGATGGTGACTTGGAAGCCGCTGCCGCGGCCGGCGCCCGATTCGACCCAGATGCGTCCGGCATGCGCCGCGACGATGCGCGCGGCAATGTAAAGGCCCAGCCCCGACCCGGGGATGCGCGCGCTGGCCGCCGTGCGCACGCGGCTAAAACGCTCGAAGACCTGCGCCTGGTGCTCCGGCGGGATGCCGATGCCATGGTCGCGGACGCTGACCTCGGCCTCGCCGCGCGCCGGGTCCTCGCGCACGGCCACCTCGACCGGTCCGCCATCCGGCGAGTACTTGATGGCGTTCTC
>JACQUS010000565.1 GCA_016210125.1 Chloroflexota bacterium
CGCGAGGAGCAGCCATGGAGAAGTTCACCGCCGTGTTCGAGCAAGCTGGAGGCTGGTGGATCGGCTCCGTTGAGGAGCTAGCGGGTGCCAATACACGAGGCCGAACCCTCGACGAGGCACGCGAGAACCTGAAGGAAGCCGTGCAGCTCGTCATCGAGGCTACTCGCGCGCTGGCGCGCCAGGAGGCCGCAGGGAAAGTGTCATCCGCGAGGAGCTCGTCGTGGCGCTCTAGATGAAGTGCCGGGCGCTGCTGCGCCATCTTAGGAAGCACGGCTGCGTGCTGCTCCGCCAGGGGAGCGGGCACAGCGTGTATTGGCAACCGGTTCGTCGTACGACGTCGACCGTGCCTCGCCCTGCGGAGGTGGCCGACACGCTCGCGCACAAGATATGCAAGGACCTCGGCATCCCGCCGCCACAGCTTTCGTGCATGCATTCGAGCTCCTATCTGCTTGATAGTCCGTTGACGGCCCGCCTCACTGCTTGGTACAACCGGGATAACAGCGTGTCCGAGCCCGAAAGGGTGGGAGAGGGGGAGTAGTGTGGCCAAGGCCAAAGCAGAGCGGCCCAAGTCCCGCTGGTGGGAGAACCCTGAGGCCTGGGGCAAGGCGCTGGCCAACCTCCAGCGCTTCGTCACCGAGGACGTCCCCATCGAGCCGACGCCCAAGCAGCCGATCTGGTCGTACAACAAGGCGGTGGTCTACCACTATCCGACCGAGCGGCCGACCGAGCGGCCGCCGGTGCTCATCGTCCCCTGGCCGGCGATCAGCCGCTCGTTCCCCTTCGATCTCCTACCCGGCCGCAGCTTCACCGAGTACCTGGTCGCGCACGGCCAGCGGACGTATAAGATCGACTGGCTTGGCCTCGGCGGCTACGGGCCGGAGGATGCCGACCTGGACTTCGAGTACTTCGTCCACGTCATCCACCGCAGCGTCGACCGCGTTCGGCGGCACTCGGGCGCGCCGCGGGTCAAGCTGCTCGGCTACTGCCTCGGGGTCACGCTCGCGGCCATCTACGCGGCGCTGCACGCGGAGCGCCTGCACGCGCTCGTCGTCGCCGCCGGTCCGGTGGACTTCAGCGACATCGGCCCGTTCGCCCAGTGGACCGACGAGCGCTACTTCCAGCTTGAGCAACTCCTCCGTACGTACGACCTCGTGCCGGCCGAGTTCGTGCGCGTCGGCTTCCAGATGCTCAACCCAAGCCTAGACCTGCGGGCCAGCGTCGACCTCTTCGAGAACCTCGCCAGCGACCGCTTCGTCGAGATGAACACGGCGCTGCGCAAGTGGTCGAGCGAGTGGATCCCCTTTCCCGGCGCCTTCTTCCGCCGGCTCATCCGCGACCTCTACCAGCAGAACAAGCTGGTCAAGGGCGAGTTCGCCATCCACGGCCAGGCGGTCGACCTGCGGCGCATCACCTGCCCGGTGCTGGCCTTCTGCGCCCAGACGGACAACATCGCGCCGCCGTGGACCACCGAGGGCTTGCTGAAGCATGTTGACAGCGCCGTGAAGGAGGCCATCACCGTGCCCGGCGGGCATGTCCGCTTCCTCACCGGCGGGCCGTCGGTCGAGCGGCTCTGGGACCGCGTGATGGCCTGGCCCGAGCGCACAACCTAGCGAGCGCGCCGCCGTGCGCATCTGGGACCTTCCCGCGGGCGAGCTCAACGACCAGCACCTCCTGGGCGAGCATGCCGAGCTGCACGGCCTGTCGAAGACTCGACTCGGGCGCGTGGAGCATCCTGCGCAGCAGCGGCGGCTACGCCGACCATCCGGAGACGCGGCGCTGGCGCGGCCACCGGCCGGCCCTCTGGCAGCGGCACGCCGAGCAGGTCGCCGAGATGGCGCGGCGCGGTTGGCGCGGCCACCGCTCGCCGCTGCCAGAGTCGTCATAAGTGACGAGAGCGCCGCCTGGCCGCCGGTCGACCCAGCCGACCTCGCCGCACAGCGGCGGCGCGTGGCCGAGACGCGCCGGCGCCCGGCGGAGCGACGCCCAGCGTAGCCGGACTCCCACCGCGCCCACGTGCCGAGAGCGGCGAGGGTGAGGCAGCGCCCCGCCCGTGCTACCATACGCGCGGCACACGACAGCCGGAGGAGCCTCTATGTCGAGCGAGCATCTGCTCGTTGAGCGCGCAGACGGCGTCATCACCATCACCCTCAACCGGCCGGAGGTCCTGAACGCCATCGATCCGCCCATGGCCGAGGACCTCTACGCCGCCCTCGAGGCGGCGCACCGCGACCACGAGACGCGCGCCGTCGTCATCACCGGGGCCGGCCGCGCCTTCTGCGCTGGCGGCGACGTCAAGACAATGGGCGAGCGCGCCGCCCACCTGGCGAGCAGCGTCCCAGCGCAGATAGCGCACCTAGAGACGGCCTCGCGCCGCATCCCCCTGCTGCTGCGGCGCATCGACGTGCCGGTCATCGCGATGGTCAACGGCGTCGCCGCCGGCTGGGGCTGCGACCTGGCGCTGGCCTGTGACGTGCGCATCGCGTCCGACCAAGCCCGCTTCGGCGAGGCCTTCGTCAAGCGCGGTCTCCTGCCCGACGGCGGCGGGACGTACAACCTGCCGCGGCTGATCGGCACGGACCACGCTCTGGAGCTGATCTGGACCGGCGACGTCATCGACGCCGCCACGGCCCAGCGCCTCGGCATGGTCACACACCTCGTGCCGCACGCGGAGCTGGCGGCCCGCACGCGCGAGCTGACGGAGAAGATCACCGCCGGGGCGCCGCTGGCCGTGCGGGCCATCAAGCGCGCCGTCTACCGGCAGATGGACCTCGACTTCGCGCAGGCGATGGAGCACACGGCGCTCTACCTCGGCATCCTGCGCCAGTCCGAGGACCACGCCGAGGGCGTGCGCGCCTTCGCCGAGAAGCGCCCGCCGGTGTTCAAGGGGCGGTAGGCATCCCCGACTGCGGCTGCCACGGCGCCTGGTGTCCGTCGCTTTAGCCAAAGCAGCCGCGGCACCGCGGTCCTAACTCACAGCGCCGCGCTCCGCCCGCCGGTAGTACCCGCCTGTTAGGCGGCGCCCGTCCCGCGAAAGTTGACCGCTGTTATGACGGCGTGCGTGTACGCTGACCGAACCAGGCAGCAACCTTTTGCCAAGGCCCGGAAGCCTCGAGCTTTGGCAAGGCGGCAACGGCGCTGGTCCCGCTCAGTACGTCCGGTACGTCGCCAGGCGACCAGCCCAGCGTTCGCAAGGCCGTACTCAGCCTGTGTAACACCGCAGCCTCACTGGACGTGATCGCTTTGTCCTGGCACACGTCTGCCAGAATTCCTGCGAAGGCGCGGGCGTGTAACCACCTTACTTCATCGGCCGTAAGGTTCAGCAATCTGCGTTTGTCCAGAAGATGCCCGATCTCAGCATCCGTCACTTCTAGGTCGGCAAGGGCCGCGGTGAGCTCATCCCAATACTCTCCGAGCAAGGCATGACGGTCTACGGGTCGTGGTGCCGCCGGCTCCGGGGCGAGCGTCAAGGCGCGAGACTTGAGACGCGTGGCTGAGGGCAAGCCGGCGCAAACCGAGGCGTCGAGCGGGTTCTGGGCGAAGCTGTCAGTGAACTTGTAAGCCTTTCGCCGGGCCAGGTCCCCGAACGTCCGGACGCCCAGACGTTCGAGGACCGCGGTGTAGCTCTGCCAGAGTCGAGCGCTGGCCAGAGCGTCGCCCCCTGCCCAGTGGTGCGCCGTGTGATGAACTCCGTGGAACTGGCAAGCCTCCGCGAGAGAGCATCTCGAGCCCAGACCGAGTAAAGGCCTTAGGTACATGAGACATAGGTGTGGAGGAAAGCGCTCGATCCCTACCTTAGCGAGCTCGGCCTGGAGGAACTTACCATCGAAATACACGTTGTAGGAAGCTAACACACACCCGCTCATTGCATCGACCAGATCGCGGGCGACCTCTTCGAACGTGGGTGCGCCCGCCACGTCGCGGTCGGTTATTCCGTGAATCTCCGTTGCAGACACGGGCCGACGAGGGTTCACCAAAGTGTCCAATACGAGGGTAGGCTGCTGTTTGGGCTCTACTCGGACGACCGCAATCTCGACGATCCGGTCGCCGCCTGGGTAGAGACCAGTGGTTTCGAGGTCAACGACAGCAACGGGGATTTCGCGGACAGACCGACTGGCTACGCCGCGCATGCCTAATCCCCCCGCGCTGATGCGCTCTCGTCGAGTCCTGTGATTCGCCTTCCACCATCGATTGCGCCGCCAATCGGCGCGCGACGGAGTTGCCTGGTACATTGTAGAAGTCTCGGCGTTTAGGTCAACGGCCTACCTTCGGTGGGTCGTCGTAGCGGAAGGGCAGTGAGTCCGCCGCATCGCTGCCTAAGGGAATACCCGGGGACGTTCGCATCGCGGCTGGTTCGCAGCGCAGCCAAGAGCGGCACCTGCGGCACTGGCGAGCCTGACCACGCTCAAGGTGGGATGCCTCGGTAAACCTCAGCGAGCGCGGAGGCGTGGGATGCACGCTGACCCGGCCGCTAACAACGCGGCTACGGCCCTCGCCCGCTCGTACCACACCGCGACGACGCACACGCCGCTCAGCGTGCGCCAGGGGTCGCAGCGCCTCGACTGGGCCAACCAGCCCGCGCCGTACAAAGACTACCTCGACCTGCCGGCGCTACCGCTCCCGACGCTACCCGCGCCGGGTGGCCCGCCGGCCCTCGAGACCATCGCCGCGGTCGCGCCCGCCGGCCGCGGCGCGCTCGACCGTGCGGCGCTGGCGCGGCTGCTGTTCTACGCCGGAGGCGTCACGCGCCGGCTGCGGCTCGGGGCCACGCTGCACGACTTCCGCGCCGCGTCGAGCGCCGGCGCGCTGTACCCCGTCGAGCTGTACGTCGCCGCCGGCCCGCTGGCCGACCTCGACGCCGGCGTCTACCACTTCAGCCCGCGCGACTTCGCCCTGCGCCAGCTTCGGGCGGGCGACTTCCGCGCCACGCTGGCCGAGGCGACGGGCGACGCGCCCGGCGTGCGCGAGGCAGCAGCCGTGCTCGCCGCAAGCGCCATCTTCTGGCGCAGCGCCTGGAAGTACCGCGCCCGCGCCTATCGCTACTGCTTCTGGGACTGCGGCACGCTGCTGGCCAACCTGCTGGCCGAAGCCGCCGCGCTCGACCTGCCGGCGCGCCTGCTCCTCGGCTTCGCCTACGACGCGGTCAACCACCTGCTCGGCCTCGACGGCGCCCGCGAGGCCGCCCTGGCCCTGGTGACGCTGGGCCGGGGCGCGCCGGCGCCGGCCGCTGCGCCCGCGCCGCCGCTCGCTCCGCGCGTCGCCGCCCTCTCGCGGCGCGAGGTGGCTCACCCCGAGATCGCCGCCCTGCACGGCGCCTCGTGCCTGGCCGACGGCGCGGCCGCGGCCGCCTGGCGCGCCAGCGCCGCGCCGTCGCTCGTGTCGCCGCCGGCCGGCGCGGTCGCGCCGCTGCCGCCCGACGCCGACCCGCCGCGTGACGCGCTGGAGCAGGTCATCCGCCGCCGCGGGTCGAGCCGCCAGTTCGCGCCGGTGGCACTGCCGGCCGGCAGCCTGGGCACGCTGCTCGACCGCGCGACGCGCGGCCTGCCGGCGGATTTCGTCGCCGCGCCGCCGGCGCGCCTGAACGAGCTGTTCCTCATCACCAGCGCAGTCGAGGGGCTAGCGCCTGGCGCCTACCGCTGGGCTGACGGCGGCCTCGAGTCGCTGCGCACCGGCGACTTCCGCCAGTCCGCCGGCTACCTCTGTCTCGATCAGGAGCTGGCCGCCGAGGCCGGGGCGGTGGTCTTCTTCCTGAGCGACCTCGGCGCCGTGCTGGCCCGCCTGGGCAACCGCGGCTACCGCGCCGCGCAGCTCGAGGCCGGCCTCATCGGCGGCCGGCTCTACCTTGGGGCCTACGCCTACCCGCGCCTCGGGGCCACCGGGCTGACGTTCTACGATGAGGAGGTGGTGCGCTTCTTCGGCCCGCGCGTCGCCGGGCTGGACGCCATCTTCGTCGTCGCCCTGGGCGTGGACGCGCGGCGGGCGCGGCGCAGCGGCGGACGCTAGGGCATGTGCTCGCCGCCGCTGACGCCGATCGTCTGCCCGGTGACGAACGCCGCCTCGTCGGAGCAAAGGAACGCCACCACCGCTGCGACCTCCTCGACGCGTCCGGGGCGCGGGATGGGCTTGCGCTGCGCGCGCATGGCGCGCACGGCCGGGTCGACGCCGGGCGGGGTCGGTGTGTCGAGCACACTCGGCGACACGGCGTTGACGGTGACGCCGTGCGGCCCGAGCTCGGCGGCTAGGGCGCGCGTCATGCCGACCAGCCCGGCTTTGGCCGCGGCGATGTGCGCGCGCTTCGGCAGGCCCATCTGGCCGGCCACACCCGTGATGTTGACGATGCGCCCCCACCCACGCGCGAGCATGGCCGGCACGACGGCGCGGGTGCAGTTGAAGGCCCCGCCGAGCGTCGGCTCGACGACGGCATCCCAATCGGCGCGCGCCATCTCGACGATCGGCAGGTCGACGCTGACGCCGACGTTGTTGACGAGGATGTCGACGTAGCCGAAGGTCGCCAGCGCCACCTCGACCATACGCTGGACCGCCGCCGGGTCGGCCACGTCGGCGAGCGCGGGCAGAGCGCGCCGGCCGAGCGCGCGGACCTCGGCGGCCACCGCCTCCGCCTCGGCGGCGTTCGCGCGTGCGTTGACGACGACGTCGGCACCGTCGGCCGCCAGGCGGACGGCGATGGCTCGCCCCAGGTTGCGCCCGGCGCCGGTCACCAGTGCGACGTGTCCCTGCAAGCCCACGCTCTCCTCCCACGCGCCTCTGGCCGGCATGATACCGGCCGCGCACGGTCGGCGCTGTGCGGCGCCAGAGCTACGAGTCGGGCGATGGCCGCGGCCAGCGCCACTATGCGGCGGCGCGGAGCGTGGTATACACTATTCCCACGTGCCGCCCGGGCGCCGCTCGGCGGGAGGGAGCGCAAACGTGAAGACCGTCGGCTTCATCGGCCTCGGCGTGATGGGCAGGCCCATGGCCACGAACGTGCGCCGCAAGGGCTTCCCCCTCGTCGTCTATGATCTTCGGCCGGAGCCCGTGGCCGAGCTGGTCGCGCAGGGCGCGCAGGCGGCCGGCTCGCCGCGCGAGGTGGCCCAGCGCAGCGACGTGGTCGTCATCATGGTGCGCACCAGCGCCGACGTCGAGCAGGTCATCGCCGGGGCCGACGGCGTGCTCGACGGGCTCAAGTCCAGCCAGACGGTCATCGATATGAGCACCATCGCCCCGTCGGTCACGCGGCGGCTGGCCGAGCGCGTGCACGCCGCCGGCGGGCGGATGCTCGACGCGCCGGTCACGCGCGGCCAGCCGGGGGCCATCGCCGGGACGCTAGCGGTCATGGTCGGCGGCGATCCGGCTGTGCTGGAGGCCCACCGCGACGTGCTGCGGGCCATGGCCACCGACATCATCCACTGCGGACCCAACGGCATCGGCCAGGTCGTCAAGCTGACGAACAATCTCATCGCCGGCGTCGTCAACCAGGCGGTCAGCGAGGGCCTGGTGATGGGCGTCAAGGCTGGGGCGCGGCTCGACACCCTGCTGAACCTCCTGCACAACGGCTCCGCGCGCAACTACCTCCTCGACGAGTTTTACCCACGCAAGGCCTTGCGTGGCGACTTCACCCCCGGCTTCACCGTCGACCTGATGGCCAAGGACCTCGACCTGGCGCTCGAGCTGGGCCGCGAGATCAACGTGCCGCTCATCGCGACGGCCATCTGCCGCCAGCTCCTGGGGCAGGCGCAGGCCCAGGGGCGCGGCGGCCTCGACCAGTCGGGCGTGCTCGCCGTGCTGGAAGAGATGGCCGGCATCGAGGTGCGCTTGCCCGAGGTCGCCAGCGCCGAGGGCGGGGCGCGGCCGGCCGCCCCGCCGCAGCCAGCGTAGGACCGCCGTACCGACGGACCGTTCGGCTTTGCGTGCACGGGACTGCCCCTGGCATTGGGCGCGTCTCGGGCCTCCTCCACCGCGCGCGGGCCGGAGGCCTGCGCGTGCGCAGGCGGGCTGGAGACCCACGCCCCCAGGGACGGACGCTCGTGCGGACGCGTTCTGGAGGGAGGAGAGCCATGGTACGGCACGACGCGCATCGCCAGGTCGCTTCGTACGTCGTCGGCCTCTGCGCCGCCATCGCCCTGATCGCCGCCGCCTGCGCGCCGGCCCCGCCGCCAGCCGCGCAGCCGGCCAAGCCCGCCGCTGAGACCAAGCCCGCAGCACCGGCCGCCGCGCCCGCCCCTGCTCCGGCGCCGGCTCAGCCGGCGGCCAAGCCGGCGCAGCCGGCCAAGCCCGCCGCCCAGCCGGCCAAGCCGGCTGCCAGCGGCGCGCCGGACCAGGCGCTCATCGAGGCCGCCAAGAAAGAGGGCAAGGTCGTCTGGTACACGTCCATCGATCTGGGGCTGGCCAAGACTCTGGGCGACGCGTTCCAGAAGCAGCACGGTGTTCCGGTCGAGATCGTCCGCAGCGGCGCCGAGCGCCTGTTCACCCAGTTCATGCAGGAGCAGGGCGCCAACGTCAAAAAGGCCGACATCATCCTGACCTCCGATGCCAGCCAGTTCCTCACCATGCGCGGCGAGGGACGCAGCGCGCCCTACCGGCCGCGAGCGTTCGAGGCCTTCAACCCGCTCCTCAAGGCCCAGCTCGCCAAGGTCATCGACCCGAGCGACCACTTCTTCCCGCCCGGCTTCTCGCTCTTCTCGATCGTCTACAACCCAACCAAGGTCAAGGATGCCGACGCGCCGAAGGGCTGGAAGGACCTGCTGGAGCCCAGGTGGAAGGGCAAGCTGGTCCACGCGCACCCCGGCTACAGCGGCTTCGTCGTGACCTCGATGCACGTGCTCGGCCCAGTGCTCGGCGCAGACTACTACAAGCAGCTCGCCAAGAACGAGCCGCTGATCGTCCAGTCCGCCGACGACGTGACCAACCGCGTCGTCGCCGGCGAGCGCGACGTCGGTGCGGGCACGGTGCACAGCACGGCCTTCTGGAGTCTCCAGAAAGGCAACCCGATCAAGATCGCCGTCCCCGTCGAGGGCGCCCCGGTCGTGCCCTACGTCCAGGCGCTCGTGAAGGATGCCCCGCATCCCAACGCCGGCAAGCTGCTGCTCGAGTTCCTGCTCAGCCGCGAGGGCCAGGAGATTTGGGCCGCCGAAGGCCGCGTGCACGTCGTGCGCGGCGACGTGAAGCTGCCCGAAGGGCAGGCGCAGGTCGACCGTATCAAGCTGCTGCTGGGCGACCCGGCCGAGATCCAGAAGGCCCGCGAGGGCCTCCAGAAGATGTTCAAGGAGACCTTTGGCGTATAGGTCGTCAGGAGGGGCCGTATGGCCGTGCTCATCCGGGGAGGGCACGTGCTCGACGCGGCCGGCGCGGGCCTCGCGCCGGCCGATGTGCTGGTTGAGGCCCAGCGCATCGCCGCGGTGGGCCCGGCGCTGGCCGCGCCGCCCGGCGCGCAGGTGCTCGACGCGACCGGGCACGTCGTCCTGCCCGGCCTCGTCAACGCGCACACGCACGCGCACAACCATCTGGCGCGCGGCTACGCCGACAACTGGACGCTCGAAGACCTGAACAACTTCCGGCCGCCGCTCTACGGCAACCGCACAGCCGAGCAACAGTACCTCTCGGCGGCCATCGGGGCCATCGAGATGCTGAAGACCGGCTGCACGGCGGCGTATGACCTCTTCATGGCCGTGCCGGCCACCAGCGGCGAGGGCATCGAGGCGGTCGTGCGCGCCTACGCCGACGTGGGGCTGCGCGCGGTCGTCGCCCCGGCGCTCGCCGACATCGTCTTCTACCGGACGGTGCCGGACTTGCTCGACCTGCTCCCGCCCGACCTGCGCGCCACGGTCGAGGCCATGGAGAGCGCGCCGGCCGCTGGCCTGCTGCGGCTGGCCGAGGAGGCTATCCGCCGCTGGGACGGCGCCGCCGAAGGACGCCTGCGCATCGCCGTCGCGCCGACTATCCCGGGCCAGTGCAGTGATGAGTTCTTGGTCGGCTGCGCGCGCCTGGCCCGTGATTATGGTGTCGGCCTGCACACGCACGTCGCCGAGTCGAAGGTGCAGGCCGTCGCCGCGCTGCGGCGCTGGGGCAAGACGCTCGTCGGCCACCTGGCCGATCTCGGCCTGCTCGGCCCGAGCTTCGTCGGCGCGCACGCCGTCTGGCTGACCGACGACGACATTCGCCTGCTGGCCGACAGCGGCAGCGCAGTGGCCCACAACCCGGCCAGCAACCTCAAGCTCGGCAGCGGCATCGCGCCGATTCGCGAGATGCTCGATCACGGCGTCGCCGTCGGCCTGGGCACCGACGGCTCGCTCAGCTCGGACAACCAGGACATGTTCGAGGCTATGCGCTTCGGCGCGCTGGTCAGCAAGGTGCGCTTCGGCCACCAGCAGGAGCGCTGGGTCGGCGCGCGCGAGGCCTGGGAGATGGCCACTACCGGCAGCGCGCGGCTGCTCGGCCTGGCCGGCGACATCGGGGCCATCGCGCCAGGCCGGCTGGCCGACCTGGTCCTGCTGCGCGCCAACGCGGTCTTCCTCCGGCCGCTGAACCACGCGCTCAACGCGCTGGTCTACGCCGAGACGGGGGCCGACGTGGCGACCGTGATGGTCGGCGGGCGCATCGTGATGGACGGGGGGCGGGTGCTCGGCGTGGACGAGGGCCGCATCTTGGCCGCCGCGCAGGAGGCCGCCGAGCGCCTGCGGGCGCAGAACGCTGCGGCCTGGGCGCTCTGCGAGCGCCTGGCGCCGTACGTGCGGGAGGCCTGCCGCGCCGCCGTGGCACAGCCCTACCCGGTCAACCGCTACGCCGGGCCGACTGGAGGGTAAGGCAGGCTCAGGCGCCGGGCGGCTTTCACCGCACCCCCCGTCGTGTCGTTTGCCAGTGCATCTACATCGCTGTAGATGTATAATCCCTGCGGAGGCGCAGCGGTGGCAGAACGCTTGCACCGGACGCAAATTCTCCTCGATCCCAAGCAGCACCAGGCCCTAGCCACGCTCGCCCGCAACGAGGGGCGCAGCATCTCCGAGCTCGTCCGCGAGATGGTGCAGCAGGCCTTGGCGCAGCGCGAGCAGGGGGCGCAAGCCACGTTGCGGCGGCAGCTCGCAGCGTTGCAGCGCATCCGTGCGCATCGCGATGCCATCGTCGCCCGTCGAGGTGGCAGGCCGCTGGAGCTCGACGCGGCCTCGCTGATCCACCACGTGCGCGAAGAGCAGGATGAACGTAACCTCGCCGACCTCCGCGACCATCGTCGTTGACGCCAGCCTCGCGGTGTCTGCTGTCCTGCCGACCACCGCCGACGGGGCTGCCATCGAGCGTTTCACGCGCTGGCGCGAGGAGGGACTGCGGCTGGTGGCCCCGATGCTCTGGCTCGCCGAGTGTGTGTCGGCAACTCGCCGGAGCGTGTACGCGGCGGCGATCACCGCCGACGAGGGGCGCGCCGCGCTAGAGGACCTCTGGAACCTTGAGGTCGAGGCGCTGCCGATGACACCCCAGGACTGCCGCGCAGCCTTCGCGTGGGCCGAGCGCCTGGGACAGGCACGCGCCTACGATGGTTTCTATCTCGCGCTCGCAGAGAGCTTGAGCGCTACCCTCTGGACGGCCGACGAGCGCCTGGCGAACGCGACGCGGCAAGTCGGCGCGGGGTGGGTGCATAGCGCTCGCTAGCGCCACCGGGTGAGCGTTCAGGCCGCGCAGGGCACGAGCCTAAGGCCACAGCAGGCCGCGATGCACCATCTCGCGCAGCGCGTGCGCCAGGTACTGGCGTAGCACCCAGGCCGGGGAGGAGTCGGGAGCGAACTGGTGTACCTGCTCGCGGGCGCGCGCGCGCAGGCCGAGCAGCTCGGCGTCGTTGAGGCGGGCTACGTCGGCGGCGACGGAGGCGAGCAGGCCAGTCTCGGTCGGCATCGGCGGTCATCCTCCCGTATTATACCCTGCTCCCACCGTAGCCACCTATGGCCCACCGCGCTTGCGCCGGCTGCGTCAGGCCAAATAGCAAAATAGTCCTACCGAGCCTGCGCACGCGCGCTCGGTCGTTTTCGTCAGTATCGCTTGCTCATCGCAGTGGCCCTCCCCACCCCCAAGGGGTTACCGCAGAGGTCGCCTCGAGCGACCTCTGCACTCCCTCTGCACTCCCCGTCCGCTCTGCTCCCCCTCTCCAGCGCGGCTGGAGAGGGGGCCGGGGGGTGAGGCGCATCCTCCGCGGCATGGCCGCTCTTCAGGCATCGCTGCCGTCCCGCTGGGGCATCGCCAGCCCGCCATGCCATCACAGCCGGTGGTGGCGGAAGAACCACTGCTTGGCCAGGGCGACCACGGCCAGGTAGAGCGCCACTGCCAGGGCGAGGAAGGCCAGCAGTGCCGGCGGAGGCCGCTGGAAGGCAAGAAGCCAGTTGGCCGGCGAGAAGGGCAGCACGAGGCCCACGAGCAGCGCGCCGACCGTGCTGGCGACGAGCGCACGGCTTGGGCGGCTGGCCCACGGCGGGCGCAGCGTGCGGAGGACGTAGATGACCAGAATCTGCGTCGCCAGCGACTCCATGAACCAGCCGGTGCGGAAGAGCTCGGCAGGCGCATTGAAGACGAAGAGCAGGACGGCGAAGGTCAGGTAGTCGAAGAGCGAGCTGATGGGCCCGAAGACCAGCATGAAGTCGCGCACGAGCCGCATGTTCCATTGTCTGGGCTCGGCAGTCAGCTCGAGGTCCACGGCGTCGGTCGGGATCGCCACCTGGCTCAGGTCGTAGAGCAGGTTGTTGAGCAGGATCTGCATCGGCAAGAGGGGCAGGAAGGGCAGGAAGAGCGTCGCCCCGGCCATGCCGACCATATTGCCGAAGTTCGAGCTGGTCGCCATCATGATGTACTTCATCATGTTGCCGTAGCTGCGGCGTCCCTCGCGAATGCCGTCGTGCAGAACGGCCAGGCTCTTCTCCAGCAGAATGATGTCCGCCGCCTCGCGCGCCACGTCGGCCGCGCCGCTCACCGAGAGGCCCACGTCGGCCGAGCGCAGCGCCGGCGCGTCGTTGATGCCGTCGCCGAGGAAGCCGACGACGTGATGGCGGGCCTTGAGCGCGCCGACGATGCGGTTCTTCTGCATCGGCGTCACGCGCGCGAAGAGGTCGACCTCCTCGGCCAGCGCCTCCAGCGCCGGATCGCTGAGCTGCTCGAGCTCCGGCCCGCTGAGCATACGGTCTACGCGCAGCCCGACGCGCTCGCACACGTGCCGTGCGATCAGCGGATCGTCGCCGCTCACGATCTTGAGCCGCACGCCGTCGGCACGTAGCGCGACGATCGTCGCTGCGACGTCGTCCAGCGGCGGGTCCTCGAAGCTGATGACGCCGACGAAGACCAGGTCCGATTCGTCGTCCGGCGTATACGGTGGCGCCGTCGGGAGATCACGGTAGGCCACTATGAGCGAGCGATAGCCGCGCTGGCTCTGCTCGTGAAAGGCGGCCTCGATCACTGCGCGCTCGTGGGCCGTCAGCGGTCCACGCGTCTCGCCAGCCTCGTAGAAGCGGCAAGCCGGGAGGACGCTCTCGGGCGCACCCTTGGTGACGAGCAGGAGGCGCCCCTCGGGCGTCCGGAGGGCGACTGAGATGCGCCGGCGGACGAAGTCGAAGGGCAGCTCGTCCACTTTCTCGTAGCCGTTCGGCACGGCGAGGCCCGGCAGTCGGCGGATCGCATCATCGAGGGGATTGCGCAGCCCGGTCTCCAGGCTGGCGTTGAGGTAGGCCAGGATGGCGAGCTTGCCGGCGTCGGGGCTGAAGGGATTCAGCAGGACGGCGACCTCGACCCGGCCGGCGGTGAGCGTGCCCGTCTTGTCGGCACACAGCACGTCGATGCTGCCGAGGTCCTGGATCGCCTGCGGATGCCGCACGATGACCCGCTTCTTGGCCATGCGCAGCGCCCCCCGCGCTAGGATCACCGTGACGATCATCGGCATGAACTCCGGCGTCAGCCCCACGGCCAGCGCGACGGCGAAGAGGAACGAGTCCAGCGCCGGGCGGCCGAACCAGGCGTTCACGAAGAAGACGAAGAGCACCAGGACAGCGACGCTGCGGGTGATCAGCAGGGCGAAGTCGTGCATACCGCGCTCGAACGCCGTGGTCGCCGGCCGCGCGCGCAGCAGCCGGCCGACGTGCCCCAGCTCGGTGCTGCCGCCGGTGTTGACCACCAGCGCCTCGGCTGTGCCGCTGACGACGGAGCTGCCGAGGAAGACCGCGTTGCGCGCCTGGGCGGCGGTCGGCGCGCGGTGCGCTCCGCCGTCGACGTCTTTGTCGACGGGGAAGGACTCGCCGGTCAGCGCGGCCTGGTTCACGCTCAGGAAGCGCGACCGGACGAGGCGGCAGTCGGCCGGGACGAGGTCGCCGGCGCTGAGGGCGATCACGTCGCCCGGCACGAGCGCGCTGAACGGTACCTCGCGCCACTGCCCGTCCCGGCGCGCGGTGGCCGTCGTCGCGATCAGCGCCGCGAGTCGCTGCGCCGCCGCCTGCGACTGGTGCGTCTGCCAGAAGTCAAGCGCTACGCTCAGCGCGACGATCACGATCACGATCAGGGAGCCGACCAGGTCGCCGAGCAGCGCCGTCACGGCGCTGGCGACGAGCAGGATCACGACCAGCGGGTTGAGGAGCAGGCGCACGAGCTCGCGCAGGGCGCTGTAGCGCCGTGGGGGGCTCGGATCGTTCGGCCCGTAGCGGGCCAGGCGGCGGCGCGCCTCGGTTGCGCTCAGGCCCTCGGGCGCCGCGTCCACCAAGTCGAAGAGGATGGGCAGTGGGACGTTCCAGAAGCCTCGGAGCAGCTCTTTGCGGCCGCGCTCTACCATGTTGCTCGACCGTGGCCTACCGCTGCGTGGGCCTCGGGCCGCCCGTTGCCCGAGCGCCGAGCGCTCCGAGACCAACATACCACGCGCGTACGGCGACCTCGCGGAACGCATGCTACACTCCGCGTGCCGCGCCGGGCGGGCGCAGCGCGGCAGAGGAGCGCGAGGCATGAGCGAGCCTTCCGGCGAGATGCCCCTCAGTGGCCTGAGCGTGCTCGAATGCTCGACCATCCTCGCCGGGCCGCTCATCGCCACCATGCTCGCCGATTTCGGCGCCGAGGTGCTCAAGATCGAGCATCCGCGCGGCGACCCGCTGCGCGACCACGGCTACCAGAAGGACGGCGTGCCGCTCTGGTGGAAGCTGACCAACCGCAACAAGAAGACGATCACCCTCACCCTCAGCCATCCCGAGGGTGCGGCGCTCTTCAAGCGCCTGGCGGCGACGGCCGACGTCGTGATCGAGAACTTCCGCCCAGGCACGCTAGAGCGCTGGGGCATCGGCTGGGAGGTCCTGCACGCGCTCAACCCGCGCCTGGTCATGGTGCGCGTCACGGGCTTCGGCCAGGACGGCCCCTACGCCCCACGGCCCGGCTTCGGCACGCTGGCTGAGGCCATGTCGGGCTTCGCGGCCATCACTGGGGAGCCGGACGGCCCGCCGACGCTGCCGCCCTTCGGCCTGGCCGACAGCATCTGCGCCATGGCCGGCACCTGGGCGACCATGATCGCGCTCTACCATCGCGACGCCAGAGGCGGCGTGGGGCAGATGATCGACATGGCCATCTACGAGCCGATCCTGACGGCCCTCGGACCGCAGCTCGTCTGGTACGACCAGCTCGGCGTCCTACAGGCCCGCCTGGGCAACCGCACGGTGAACAACGCGCCCCGCAACACCTACCGCACCAAGGACGGGCGCTGGGTGGCCATCTCGACGAGCGCGCACAACGTGGCCGAGCGCGTGATGCGCCTCGTCGGCCACCCGGAGGTGATCGCGCAAGCGTGGTTCCAAACCGGCCGTGGGCGGGCGCAGCACGCCGACGAGCTTGACGCCATGGTCGGCGGCTGGATTGCCGAGCGTGACCGCGAGACCGTCGTCGCCGAGTTCGCGCAGGCCGGCGCCGCCGTCGCGCCGATTTACAGCGCCGCCGACGTGCTCCAGGACCCGCACGTTCGGGCGCGCGGCTCCGTCGTCTCCGTCCCCGACCCGGAGCTGGGCACAGTGCGCATGCAGAACGTCATCGCGCGCTTGACGGCCACGCCGGGCGCCGTGCGCTGGGCCGGCCGCCCGAAGGGCGCCGACAACCGCGAGGTCTACCAGGAACGCCTCGGCCTCAGCGCCGCGGAGCTGGAGCGCCTACAAGCGCTCGACGTCGTCTAGCCCCCAGGCCCCATTCCCGGCGCCTTCTTTGAACGGAGTGCCCGATGCGTCGGAGTGCTCCGGCTGGGCGATCAAAGGGGGAATCCAAAGGGAGCTGCGCCCCCTTTGGGAAACTTCCCGGGGAGGGGGCGGGGCAATGGCGGTCGTTCGCAGGGCGAACAGTATACTGGGGACCAGCGCCCATTGGGGGATGCTCGCCGTGCTCCAGCTCCTCGCCGCGCTGCTCCTGCTCGCGCTCGGCCACGCGCTGCTCGTCGTGCGCTTCCGCCCGTGGAGCGACTTCTACTTCGAGGCGCTGTGGTTCGGGGCCATCCTGCTGCTCGACTGGGCAGCGCAGCGGCTGCGCGGCGTGTCGCCGCTGCGGACGAGCGCGCTGCCGATGGCCGCGCTTTTCGTGCTGTCGAGCAGCTTCTGGTGGCTGTTCGAGGGCTACAACGCCTTTCTTGGCAACTGGGAGTACCTCGGCGGCGAGATCTACGGCCCGCTGACCTACCACCTCAAAGCCAGCCTGGCCTTCAGCACGGTCATCCCGGCGGTGCGCTCGATGGCCGGGCTGCTCGGCGGGCCGACAGCCATCGCGCGGCCGGCCCCGGCGGCCTGGCGGCCCGCGCCCGGCTGGTTCGCCCTGGCGCTCAGCCTGGCACTCGTGCCGCTGGTCGCGCCGCGCTGGGCCTTCCCGCTGGTCTGGATCGGGCCGTTCATGCTTTTCGACGGGCTGAGCGCGCGGCTGGGCGGTCCGTCGCTGGTCGGGGCGTGGCGCGCCGGCCGTCGGGGGCGTGCGACCTGGGTCTGGCCGCTGGCGGCGCTGCTCTGCGGCCTGCTGTGGGAGACCTGGAACAGCTTCGGCTGGCCGCGCTGGATCTACCACATCCCGCCCCCGTTCGGCCTCTGGCCGCGGCTCTGGGCCATGCCGCTGCCCGGCTACCTCGGCTACCTGCCGTTCGGGCTGGAGGTCTGGGCCGCCGAGCAGCTCGCCGCGACCGTCTGGCAGCGCTGGCGGCCGACGCGCGTGGCCGGCCGGCGGGTGGCCCGGCTGGAATCCGGCTGACGCCGCGGACCCGCGGTATACTGCTGTAGGCTACTACAGCACACGGGTGTCGGACGATGGCAACGAGCGTCGACGAGCTAATCACCGTCCGCGAGGCCGCCCGTGCCTGCCGGCGCACGCCGGAGACCGTGCGCCGCTGGATCTGGGACGGCAAGCTGCCGGCGCAGAAGCTCGGCAAGCAGCTCTTCGTCCGCCGGACTGACCTGGAGCGCTGGCTGCCGAAAGACGCCGAGCGGGAGCGGGCGCGGCGCCTAGCGGCGCTCGAAGCCATCCGGGCGATTCGCGAGCGCGTTCGAAAGCGGAGAGGTGGAACCTTCGACGTCGTCGCGTTGCTTGACGAAGATCGCGCCGCGCATCCCTGATGGCGAGCTCGATTTGCGTTGACGCGAGCCTCGTCCTCGCGCTGCTTTTGCCGGAGGAACTGACGACCCGGGTGGAGGTCCTCTGGCAGGAATGGCTGGACGCGCGCGTCGAGGTCGTCGGTCCGCCTCTGCTCTTCGCTGAGGTGACCTCTGTCCTGCGCGCGGCTGTGTTTTTCGGGCGTATTGCGCCCGAAGATGGCGAGGGTTACTTCACCGAGTTCCTAAGCATGGGCATCCGCCAGGTCGATCCGCCCGACTTGCAGCAGCGCGCGTGGGCACTGGCGAGAGCACACAATCGGCCGCGCGCCTACGACGCGCAGTACCTCGCCGTGGCAGAAGCCCTCGGCAGTGCGCTCTGGACCGCTGACCGGCGGCTCACCCGCGCGGTCGGGCACCCCGCGGTGCGTTGGGTAGGCGACGACAGCGAGACGTCGGGCCGACCTGCCGCGCCGGTGTGAGGTATGCGCTGCGCCCTCCTCGCGGCCTTCGCCGTCGCGCTGTTCGTGGTCAGCGTCGTGCTGCACAACCTCGTGAGCGGCCTGCTCGGCGTCGAAGAGCCGGTCTTCTTCCTGCTCGCCGTGGTAGTCGCGCCGCTGCTCTTTCTCGCCGGCGTCGCGGGCAGCCTCGTCGCCATTATCCGCCGCCGCATCGGTCGCTGACCTGGTACCGTGGCGACCGCGTGGAGCGGGCTCCCCCGGACGCGTAGGTGGCACCTGGACTTATGGTGGGGCCGAGTCGCCCGTGGCGACGGTGTATCATCGAGGTGAAGGAATTCTGGGGACGTGATGCGGCGCGGAGCACCGGGTATGCAGGATATGGGCTGGTGGTCGTACGTCAAGTACGACGAGCAGCAGGACCGACCGGCGATCAGCGGCCAGCTCCTGCGCCGCGTGGCCGGCTATGGGCGGCCCTACCTCGGCCGCGTCGCCCTCATGCTCGGCACCATCCTCGCCATCACTGGCCTCTCGCTCGTCCCGCCGCTGCTCTACCGCGCGCTCATCGACCTCGCGCTGCCGGCGCGCGACCTGGCCTTGCTGAACCTGCTGGCCCTGGGCATGATCGCCATCCCCATCCTCAACGGGCTGGTCGGCGTCTACCAGCGCTACCTCAGCGCGAGCATCGGCGAGGGCATCATCTTCGACCTGCGCTGCGCGCTCTTCGAGCACCTGCAGCGCATGTCGCTGCGCTTCTTCACGCACACCAAGACCGGCGAGCTGATGGCGCGCCTGAACAACGACGTCGTCGGCGCGCAGCAGGCCGTCAGCAGCACCGCCGTGGCCCTGGTCTCCAACCTCGTCGCCGTCGTCGGCACGCTGGCGGTTATGCTGTCGCTCGACTGGCGACTGACCATCGCCAGCGTGCTCATCCTACCGCTCTTCATCCTGCCGGCACGCCGCGTCGGCCGCGTCCTGCGCCGCATCACCCGCGACTCCTTCCGCCTCAACGCGCAGATGAACGCGCTGATGAACGAGACGCTG
This sequence comes from Chloroflexota bacterium, assembly GCA_016210125.1. Classification (GTDB taxonomy): domain Bacteria; phylum Chloroflexota; class UBA6077; order FW602-bin22; family JACQUS01; genus JACQUS01. The sequence goes on from JACQUS010000565.1 coordinate 19,040, forward strand.
AACGTCAGCGGCGCGCTGCTGGTCAAGCTCTTCGGGCGCACCACGGACGAGACGCGGCGCTTCGCCCAGCGCGCCGGGCGGGTGCGCGACATCGGCATCCGCCAGGCGCTCATCGGGCGCTGGTTCTTCCTCGGCCTCGGGCTGGTGAGCGCCGTCGGCACGGCGGTCGTCTTCTGGATCGGCGGCTGGCTGGTGCTGCACGAGGGGCTGACGGTCGGCACGATCGTCGCCTTCAGCGCCTATCTCACGCAGCTCTACGGCCCGCTCTCGGCCCTGACCAATGCGCGGGTCGAGTTCGCTACCTCGCTGGTCAGCTTCGAGCGCGTCTTCGAGGTGCTCGACCTGCCACGAGAGGTCACCGACCGGCCGGGCGCCGCCGCGCTGCGCGATGTGCGCGGCCGCGTGCGCTTCGAGGATGTGTGGTTCACGTACGAGGACCCGCAGCGCCAGGTCGGCCTCACCGAGGTATCGCGCTGGCACTGGCCGGGCAGCACCACGCTGGCGGACGGCGGCGCTGGGCGCCGCTCGCCGACTGCGCGGGCTGACGACGACGGGGCCTCGCTGCCCGCCGCGGCCGACGGCGGCGATGGCGTCGGCGCGCCAGCCACGGCCGAGGGCGGCGCCGCGCAGGACCAGCCCGACGGCAACGGCGCTGTCCCGGCGATGGAGCGGCGCTGGGCGCTGGCCGGCATCAGCTTTGCCGTCGAGCCGGGGCAGCTCGCGGCGCTCGTCGGCCCCAGCGGCGCGGGCAAGACGACGGTCACCTACCTCCTGCCGCGCCTCTACGACCCATCGGACGGCCGCATCACCATCGACGGCCACGACCTGCGCGACGCGACCCTTGACTCGCTGGCGGCGCACATCGGCATGGTGACGCAGGAGACGTACCTGTTCCACGACACCATTCGCACCAACCTACTGTACGCCAAGCCCGACGCCAGCGACGCCGAGCTCGAGGCCGCCTGCCGTGTCGCCAACCTCCACGACTTCATCGCCAGCCTGCCGGAGGGCTACGAGACGATCGTCGGCGAGCGCGGCTACCGGCTCTCGGGCGGCGAGAAGCAGCGCCTCGCCATCGCCCGCGTCGTGCTCAAAGACCCGTGCATCCTCGTGCTCGACGAGGCCACCTCGCACCTCGACTCGGAGTCCGAGGCGCTGATTCAGGCGGCGTTGGAGCGCGTGATGCGCGTGCGGACGAGTCTGGTCATCGCCCACCGGCTGAGCACGGTGCTGGCGGCTGACGTGATCCTCGTCCTCGATCAGGGCCGCCTGGTGGAGCGGGGCACGCATGCCGAGCTGCTGGCGCACGGCGGCCTCTACGCGCGGCTCTTCGAGACGCAGTTCCGGCCGGCGAAGGTGGCGCCGCTCGACTAAGACGTTCCCGCCATCGGGGCGAAGCCTCCCGCACTTCCCATCACCTCCGCCCGCACGCGCCGATGCACGCCGGCGCGCGGCATCGGCCCTCATCGAACGGTCATCGCCGGCGCTAGCCGTGCGGCACGCCTTAGCGCTTCATGAAGGGAGAAGGCTGCTGAGCGAGGGATCGCTCGGTCGTACTCTCAGCGGAGGAACTATGGACACGACACCTGCCGCGTCGCGTCCGCGGGCCCGCCGCCCGCGGCTGGTCGTCGAGCCCGACGAGGATGAGCCGCTGCGCGGGCGCGCGCGCGAGCGCCTAGAGCGCGCGTTCAGCGAGGCGTCGAGCGTTGGCGGCGAGGAGCGTGCGGAGGGCGGCGGGGAGACCCCGCACCCCGCCGCATAGTCGGCGGCCCCCCGCCTCCGGGGTGTGCTCCCCGAGGTCGGCCGAGTCGACCTCGGCACATCCTTTTCATGCATGCCGGCGCGCCACAGCGCATCGCCCTCGCCCCTGGGTGTGGCGGGTCCAGGGGCCGGAGGGCTACCCGCTGGCGACGCCGGGGAAGGGGATGATGCGCCCCTCCTCCGGGCTCGGGCTGGGCGCCGCCGTCACGCGCTTGCTGAGATCCTCAGCGATAGCGAAGGCGTTCGACGCGTCCTCGAAGCGATCGAGCTTGCTCAGCGCCGAGCCGAGCCGCGCGTAAACGCGCGCGTCCTGCGGCTCGCGCTCCAGGTACGGCGAAAGCACGCGGATGACCTCCTCGTACTCCTCGGCATCGTAGAGCAGGTCGGACATCTGGAGACGATAGGCGTCGATGTCGGGGTGCTGCCGCAGCAGTCCGTCGAGCAGGTCGTAGGCCGCCTGGAGCTGACTATCGCGCCGTAGCGCGTCGACCAGCCGGAGGTTGATCTCCACGCTCTCCGGTGCGCGCTCGCGGAGCTGCGTGAAGTAGTCCGCCGCGTCGCCGAAGCGTCCCAGCTCCATCAGCAGCTCGCCGGCCATGCGAAGCAGGGGCGGATGCTGCGGCGCGTAGGTCAGCGCGCGCTGGATATACGCATAGGCGCGGTCGGGCTGGCCGAGGCGATGGTACACCGTCGCCAGGCCGTGGAGCGGCCGCCAGGTGGTCGTCGTCGGGTCGCTCGGGAACTGGCTGGGGCTCTGGCCCAGCTCGATGGCGCGCTCGAACCACGTGCGCGCGTCGATGTAGCGTCCCGCCTGCAGATAGAGGCCGCCGAGATTGTGGTAGAGGTCGGGATGCTGGTACAGGTCGGCGCCCTCGCGGCCCAGCTCGATCGCCTCGTCGACGCGGTTGGCCATGGCCAGGGCGGCCATCGCCTGGGCGAAGGCTGCGGGCATGTAGTCGGTGGCCACGATGCCCTGGCGCTGGCCGAGGCGGATGGTGCGGATGAGCATGTCGGCTGCGGCGGCGTACTGCTGCATCGAGAAGTACTGCATGCCGAGGTTGAAGTTGGCGAACGGGTCGTACGGGTGCTCGGCCAGGTAGCGCTCCAGCATCGGCAGGTTGCGCTGGAACTTGCCTTTGCGCTGCATGACTTGGCGCGCGTACCCGAAGTGGTCGATCACCACCTCATCCGTCGACGGATACTGGAGCTGCGTGACGTCGTCCAGGTGCAGGAGCTGCTCGTGGATGGGGCCACGGTAGGCGATGCGCGGGTGGCGGGTGAACAGACGCGGCAGGCGGTGCGTGAACTCGGTCGGGTTGCGCTCGTCGCCGAGCCAGTTGCGGATGAGCACCCGCAGCGCCACGGGCGGTTCGGTGGGGTGCTGGGCGATGAGCGCGCGCAGGCGCGGACCGTAGCCGGGCGTCAGGGCCTCGTCGGCGTCGAGGAAGAGGATCCAGTCGCCGGTGGCGTGCGAGATGGCCGCGTTCTTGGCCGCGGCGAAGTCGTTCTGCCACTGGACGTGATAGACCTCGGCGCCGAGCTCGCGGGCCAGCTCGACCGTACGATCCGTGGAGCCGGTGTCGATGAAGACGATCTCGTCGGCGACGTCGCGCACGCTGCCGAGGCAGCGCGGGACGTTCTCCTCCTCGTTCTTGGCAATGACACACACGCTCAGCCGCGGCCGTCCAGTCGTCTCGCTCATCGCCGCCTCCCTCCGCCTGCCGGCCGCCAGCGCGCCGCGTCGTCGCCTGGCCGTGGCGTGCCGTTGGCCGAGCGCCCGGACCTTTGCTCAAGCATACCGCGCGCCGACACACCGCGGCGATTACGAGTGATTACGTCTCCTTCGCAGCAGCCGACGTGCGCCGCCGGGGGCCGCAAACGACCGCCGCGTGGGCAGGCCGCCGGCGGCGCGCCCCGAGCGTCCCCACGCTCGTCTGATGCTAGCCCTGGCGGGTTGCTCCACCCCGCACCAAGAGAGTCACCCGAAGGGGGCTTCGCCCCCCTTTGGATTCCCCCTTTTGAATTCCCCCTTCCCGGCGCGGGCCAACTCTTACCCACACGTTCGGACGGATGACCACGGGTATCATCCGCGCTGTGGAACGGACCAGCGTCGGCGGCATGCCGCCGGTGGAAGATGGCGCACGGGACGTGCTCATGGACAGCGATGCGCTGCGCGGGGCAGGTCTCGCGCGCTATACCTGCTTCGCCGCTGCTTCGCCGGCCGCGCGCACGCGCGCCATCGCCTCAGCCAGCGCGGCGTCGCCTGACGTGAGCGCCAGCGCCCGTTCGTAAGCCGCCGCGGCCTCGGCCCAGCGGCGGTGCGCCTCGCACAGCTCACCCAGGTTGGTCCACACGTCCGCTCGCCCGCCGTCCAGGTCCAGCGCCCGCCGCAGCGTTGCCTCGGCCGCCGTGTCGTCGCCCGTCGCGTGCAGTGCGACGCCCAGCGCGCTCTGGAAGTCGGCCGCGTCCGGCGCAAGGTCCGCGGCCTGGCGCAGCGCGCGCAGCGCCACGGCCGGCCGGCCGCGCTGCAGTTCGACGCAGCCGAGGAGGTACTGGGCCGGCGCTGCCAGCGGATCGCGGTCGAGGGCCCGATTCAGCGCCTCGGCCGCGGCGTCCCAGGCGCCGGCGGCGACGTGCTCCTGCGCCAGGGTGAGCAGCGCGTCGAGGTCGAGCGCCGGCAGCGGTGAGCGGCGGGGCTGCGCTCCTCGGCTGGTCCAGAGCGACAGGTCGTCGTAGGGTGGCAGCGCCGCGGGCGCGGGCGCGCAGGGCGCGAGCTCCGCGGCCGCCGGGCCGAACACCTCGGACAGCAGTTGGTCGGCGCGATGCGCGTAAGTGTGCTTGGCCAGCACCTCGGCCTGGCCGGCGCGGGCCATGCGCTCGCGCTCGCCGTCGTGGCCGATGTACCAGCGCGCCAGGCCGACGAGCTGGTCCAGGTCGTCGTAGACCACCAGGTGCTCGCCGGGGCGGAAGAGCAGATCGAGGCCAGACTCGTCCGGCAAGCGGTTGGTGAGCAGCAGGCTGCCGGCAGCCAGGGCCTCGAAGACGCGCATATTGAGGTCCTGGCTCAGGCTGCGATTGAAGACGAGACGCGAGGCGGCGAAGAGCCGCGCCACCTCGTCGACGTGGCCGCAGTCGATGCGCACGCTCAGGCCGGCGCCCACCAGGCTCTCCAGCAGGCGAATGCGCTCGGCGTAGTAGCGCGGCTGGAGCTGCCCGGCGAAGCCGACATCCCAGCGCTTGGCGGCCGGCGGCGCGCTGTGCAGCTCGGGGTCGCAGGCCGCCGGCAGCCAGCGCGCCGGCAGGCCGGCGGCCCAAAAGTGCGGCAGGTGCTGGCGATTGAACATAAGGAACACGTGCCGGTAGTTGCGCGCGTAGTCGATGCGCGGCTCCAGGCCGACGTGCGTGTCGCCGAGCAGGCAGGCTGTCGGGCAGGGTAGGTTGCCCGTGCCCGCGGGCAAGAACGTGCCGTAGCAGTCGATCCAGACGAACAGATCGGGTCGCCAGCCGGCCGGCAGGCGCGCCCACATGGCCCCGACGTTGCAGACGCCGCGCTCGAAGGGCAGGTCGGCCGGGCGGGCGCGCTCGCGCATGCGGGCAACATAGCGCGGAAGAGCCTCCTGCGGTATGTGCGGCGCCTCGCGCCAGGCCTCCAACCAGCCGCGCTCGGTCTGCTCGTCCCAGCCCGGGCCGACCGTGAGAACGTTGTGGGCGCGGGCCAGACCGCTCACGAGGAGCGCCGAGCTGTAGGCCGGCACGTGGTGGCCGGCGACGAGGATGTTGAGCCGGCGGCGTGCGCTCGCCCCACCCTTCCCCACTATTGGGGATACCCCAAACCCCAGCGGAGGGGGCGATGCCCCCTCTGCACTCCCCCTATCCGCCGTCGTCCAACCTTGGGCTTCTTTGCTCGACATGCCAAGGGATGTCGGCGAGTGGCGCGGCTGCATCTGTCGTTCGTCACCCTCTTCCTGCGAGTCGGAGAAGGGGGGAGCCTGATGCCCCATGGGGGCACTGCTAGGGGCACTGCTAGGGGCACTGCCCGCGGCGCCCTGCTCCTCTCCGGCCGGGGCTTCGGGCGGGATTTGCCCCGCCCCTACGTGATCGCGTCCGCCGAGCCCATCGCCATCGGCCGCTGTGCGCACGCGCGCCAACGCCTCGGCCAGCGCCGCGTCGCCCGGCGCCAGCGCCAGCGCGCGCTCGTACGCCGCCGCAGCCTCGTCCCCGCGCTCCTGCGCCTCGTAGAGCTCGCCCAGGTTGGCCCACACATCGGCCCGCCCGTCGTCCAGCGCGAGCGCCCGCCGCAGTGCGCCCTCGGCGGCCGCGTCGTCGCCGGCCAGGTGCAGCGCGACACCCAAGGCGCTCTGGAAGTCGGCCGCGTCGGGTTTTAGCTCGACCGCCTGGCGCAGCGCGCGCAGCGCCTCGGCCGGCCGCCCGCGCTGGAGCTCGACGTAGCCCAGCAGGTAGTGCGCCGAGGCCAGCAGTGGATTCAGGTTCAGCGCGCGGTTGAGCTCGCGCAGCGCCTCGTCCCAACGCCCGGCGTTGGCGTGCTCGCGGCCGGCGCGGAAGACCTCGACCGCCTCGGCCTCGACGGCGAAGCTCGGTGTGACCGGCGCCGCGCCGCTGGCCGCTCGCGCACGGCGCGGAGAGCGGCCGCGGCGGCCCTCCGCGCTCAGCACCTCCAGCCGCGCCAGAGCGATGCGCGCCGCTTGCTCCCAGCCCAGGTGCTGCTGGGCGTGCGCTGCGCCGGCGCGGCCGCGGGCGCGTGCCTCCTCGGGGCGCTCGTAGATGGCGCGCAGGTGCGCCGCCAAGGTCTCCACGTCGGGCTCCAGCACCCAGGGCTCGCCGGCGATCTCGTATTCCAGGCCGGCCGTGCGGCGGCGGGCCGGGATCCAGTAGGTGGCGTCGTCGGGGCAGAAGTCGTCACAGGCCCCGCCGCGCGTGACGACGACCGGCCGGCCGCAGGCCAGCGCCTCGGCCACGGGCAGGCCGTAGCCCTCGCCGCGGAAGGGGTGCACCAGCGCGTCGCAGGCCGTGTACAGACCGGGCATGTCGGCGTCGCCCAGCGTGTCGGTCAGATAGAGCAGCTCAGGCGCGTCGGGGTCGTCCTGGAACGGCTTGAGCAGGCGCGAGACGTCGCCGCCATACAGCCAGCCGCTGCCGAGGTCCTTGAGCACGAGGCAGATGTCGTCGCCGCGGGTGAAGGCTTGGCGGTAGGCTTTCAGCAGCACGTCGACGCCCTTGCGCTGGAGGACCGTCCCACCGACGAACAGGAGCTTGCAGCGCCGCTCGGTGCCCAGCGGGCGCGGAGGCGCGTCGGGCCGAAAGACGCGCAGGTTGACGCCGTTGGGCACGACGACGACACGGTCGGGCGCGACGCCGCTGGCCAGGAACGCCTGGCGGACGTGGCTGCTCGGCACCCACACCTCGTCGATGAGCCGCTCGACGGGGTCGAGCCAGGCGACCGGAATGGCGCCATACTCCCACGGCTGGATGACCACCCAGGCGCCGGCCGGCGGTGGGTCGAAGTCGGGCGGCCAGCAGTGGCGCACGTAGACGTCGACCGGCCCGCTCAGTCGCGCATCGTAGCGCTCGCGCAGCGGGCCGAAGCGCGGGTCGGCGGCCATGGCCGCGGCGTCGTCGCCGCGCGGCAGCAGGGCCAGCTCGACACGGCCAGTCTCCAGCAGGGCCAGCTCCAGCTCGCGGTTGACCAGCGCCAGGCTGTGCGGGACGAGCTGCGCGCCGTCCCAGACCACGCGGACGGGAGACGCGGGGACCGAGGGACACGGGGACACGGAGATGGGGAGACGCGGGGACGGGGAGCGCCCTTCCTCGTCGTGCTCCCGCGTCGCCGCACCCGCCGGTCGCGGTGCCTCTCTCTCCTCCCTCGCCGCGTCGCCGTTTCTCCGTGTCTCCGCGTCCCCCCTCGGCGCGTCCCCGCGTCCCCGCGTCTCAAGGTCGGATCGGGGA
>JACQUS010000566.1 GCA_016210125.1 Chloroflexota bacterium
CGTTGACAGCGGCATTCCCGTTACCATGGGCTGGGTAGCACTGGTCGTTCAGCGACGCACGGCGGAAGCGCGGTGAAATCCTGAAGCTCCTGTGAGTAGGAACTGAAGTCGTGGCTCAGGCGATCTCACGTTACTCTCGGCACGTACGCTCACGTCCTGCCGAACCTCCAGGCCGAGGCTGCCGCGAAAATGCAGGCCCTCCTGGGTCCATAGGGCATCACGGGCGAGTTAGGGCATCAGCTAGGGCATCAATCGCGTAGAAAGCCCCGGTCATCACCGACCGGGGCTTTCATTTTCCCTTATTCTGATTGAATTTTCCCTGGTACCCCCGGCAGGACTCGAACCTGCGCACGCGGTTTAGGAAACCGCTGCTCTGTCCGCCTGAGCTACGGGGGCGCGACGGTCGGGCGATGGGCTGCCAGCCCAGACGGCTCCCGCGCGACCGCTCACTCCAAGTCTACCCGACGCCCGAGCGCACCGCAACGACGCGTACGCACCGAACGGATCGGGCGGCGAGTCGACGTGTCCGGATGCGCCCCACTCTGCCGCGCCGGACACTGACCCATGGCCATGCGCTCGTTACAGCTTGATCCAGCCTTGGCGCAGCGCAAACACTACGGCCTGCGTGCGGTCGTTGACTGCCAGCTTGCGCAGGATCGACGTGATGTGGTTCTTGACCGTCTGGTCGCTGATCTTCAGTGCGCGGGCGATCTCTTTGTTCGAGCTGCCGCGCGCGATGTACCCCAGGACCTCAATCTCGCGGCCGGAGAGCGCCACAGGGGTCGTGTCGGGCATCCCTCTGTGCTTAGCGAGCGCCAGCTCACGGAATTCCCGCAGAACGCGCGACGCCACGACTGGCTTCGCCAGCACGCTCTGGTCGAGCGGGTGCTGGCCGCGGGCGATCTGCCGCAGGGCGCGTTTTATCTCCTCGGGCTGCACATCCTTGGCGAAGAGCGCCGCAGCACCGACGTTGGCTGCCTCGACGAGCTCAGCCTCGTCCTCCTGCGTGGCGAGCAGGACCAAAGCGCAGCCTGGCACTTCGTGCCGGATCTGCTCGGCAGCGGCCAGTCCGCCGACACCCGGCATATAGATATCCACCAGCGCCACGTCCGGGGCGAGTGCCTGTGCCAACTCAATCGCCTCGTCCCCGGTCGCCGCCTCGCCGACCACCTCGAAATCCGGCTCGCTGTCGAGGAGCTCACGGAGGCCCTGGCGATAGATCGGGTGATCGTCGGCCAAGAGAATGCGCAGAGCGCGCATGCTGCTCTCCGTTCGTACTCTTGGTGCTCTCCGTCGGCCACCCGCGGCGGGCTCGTTCGGCTTCTCGCTGTCGTTCAGCCTACGATAGCACCTGCGCCAAGCAGCCGACAAGCGATGCGGCCGTGCTATACTCCACCTATCGCGCGGAGGAGTGTACGTGGCCGAGGTCCGTCCTTTTGCCGGATTGCGCTATGATCCGGCGGTCGTCGGCGACCTCGCCAGCGTCGTGTGCCCACCGTACGACGTCATTCCAGCCGAGGCCCAGCGCGAGTACCACCAGCGCAGCCCGTACAACGCCATTCGGCTCGAGCTGCCGCTCAGTGAGCCGAATGAGGCTCCCGGCGAGCGCTACCGCCGCGCCGGCCGCACCTTTCGTGAGTGGCTGCGTGCTGGCGTCCTGAAGCCCGAGGCGCGCCCGGCGATCTACGTCTACGATCAGGAGTTCAGCCTCTACGGCCGAACGCAGCGCCGCCGCGGGCTGACCGTGGCCTTGCGCCTGGAAGAATGGAGCCGCGGCGTCGTCCTGCCCCACGAGGCGACCCACGCCAAACCGAAGGCCGACCGCCTGGCGCTGATGCGCGCCTGCGCGGCCAACGTGAGCCCGCTCTTTGCCCTCTACGACGACCGGCGCGGCGTCGTGGCCGAGGAGCTCGGCAGAGCAACTCAGTTGCCCCCGACCGTCGAGCTGCTCGACGAGCAGGGCGACCGCCACGCGCTCTGGGTGATCAGCGAGCCGGCGGTCGTGGCCGGCGTTGCCGCGGCGCTCTCCGACGAGCCTCTGTACATGGCCGATGGCCATCACCGCTACGAGACCGCCCTGGCCTACCGGGACGAGCAGCCACAGCAAGGCGGCAGCGGCGACGAGGCGTACCGCTTCGTGCTTACGGTGCTGAGCGCCGTCGAGGATCGTGGCCTGGTCATCCTGCCGACCCACCGCGTCGTGCGCGCCCTCGACCCCACACGCCTCACGAGGCTGTCGGAGGCCGTGGCACGCTGGTTCACCGTCGAGCCTCTGCCCGACGACGAGGCCCTGCTGCGTGAGGCGCTCGCCGAGGCTGGCTGCGACGCGCCGGCCTTCGGCATCTGCGCGCCGGCGCTCGGCGATGCGCACGTCCGCCTGCTGCGGCTGCGCGATCCAGGCGCTGCTGCGGCTCACATGCCGCAAGATCGCTCCGCGGCTTGGCGGCAGCTCGACGTGAGCGTCGCCCACGCGCTCATTCTCGAGCAGGGCCTGGGGCTAGTGCCCGAGATGATCGAAGACCACGTCGTCTACACGCGCGACGCGGCCGAGGCGCTGCGCGCCGTGCGCGAGGGGCAGGGCCAGGTGGCGCTGCTGCTCAACGCGACCCGCGTGGCGCAGGTGTGCGCCGTCGCGCAGGCGCACGACCGCATGCCACAAAAGTCGACCTACTTCTACCCGAAGGTGCTCACCGGCCTGGTCGTCCACCATCTAGCGGGTCGGCTGCCTGACCCGCGGGCTGCCGCCACCCAGCGCGCCTGGGCCTAGAGGTCGAACACGACGCGGACCCGGGCCGTCACGCGCTGCTCGCCGGGCTGGATCGGCGTGGCCTGCTCCATCGCCGTCGCGGCGGCCGGCAGCGCGACGCGCGGCGCCGGGATGCTAACGCCCTCCTCGGCGATCGAGCGGATGCCGCGAAGCTGGACGCCGGCGGCTCGTGCCGTGGCCTCCGCTCGCGCCCGGGCATCGGCGACCGCGGCGGCCAGCGCCTGGTGGCGCAATGTCGCGTCGTCGGCGAAGCCGAAGCGCATGCTGCCGCCGACGTTGGCCCCGGCGGCGACGGCCGCATCGAACAGGGCACCGGTCTGGTTGATGTCGCGCACGGTGATGGCCAGGCTATTCTGCGCGCGGTACCCGGTGATCTGCTGCTGGCGGTCGATCACTGGGCCCAAGCTGAGGCCGCTGGTCCGCAGGTCGCGCTCGGCCACGCCAAGCCCCCGGAGGCGCGCGACGACCGCGCTCATGCGCTCGGCGTTGGCCCGCTGGGCCTCCTGCGCGGCGGCGGCCGTCGTCTGCACACCCACCGTCAGGTAGGCCGTGTCCGGCGCCGCCTCGACGTAGCCCTCGCCGGCGACGGCCAGCGTCGGCGGCCGCGGCGTTTCTCCCTCGCCTAGCGGCGCGATACGCCCCTCGCGGGTCGTGCATCCCACGAGCGTCAGGGCCGCCAGAAGCCCGAATGCCACAGTGCCAAACATCGTGCTGCGCATCGTTCCTCCTCGTGTGTCGCGCTCGCGTGCTCTCTGATTCTTACGACGCCCGCGCACGGCGATAGGTTCCGCCTCTCGCGGCCGCGTCGTCAGGGCCAGGCGCGCGCTCACGGCAGGTCGTCGGTCTCCGGCAGCAGGTCGATGACCAGCGCCGACCAACCGAAGTCGCGCGCGCCGTAGCCGGCGCCGGTGTACGGGTCGTAGCACTCGCGCAGCCCCGAGCGCAGGGCCAGGCTCGCCGTGCGCTCGGCAAGCTGGTCGGCCAGCGCCGCGTAGCCGTGGTGCCGCAGCCCGTGGACCAGGAACCAGTTGGTGTTGACCCAGGTCGGGCCGCGCCAGACCAGGCCGGAGCGGAAGTCGGGCTCGAAGCTCGGCTCGCTCGCGGCGACAGAGGGCACCGGGTAGGGCAGCCAGAAGCGGTCCGGGCACGTGAGGTGCTCGCCGACCAAGCGGGCGGCCAGCGCCGGCGGCAGATCGGGAAGGTAGAGGGGCATGAG
>JACQUS010000561.1 GCA_016210125.1 Chloroflexota bacterium
CTCCAGGCCGCCGACTATGCCGCGGTGCGGCGCGACCAGTCCGCGCTGGCCGCTGGCGGAGGAGAGCTGCTGGGCGTCGGCGTGGCGGCGTTCGTCGAGCCGAGCGGCGGCGGCTGGGAGAGCGGCGCCGTGTGGGTCGCCCAGAGTGGCCAGGTCATCGTGCACACCGGGGCCACGCCGCACGGCCAGGGGCACGTCACCACCTTCGCCCAGATCGTCGCCGAGCGCCTGGGCGTGGACATCGCGTCGGTCACGGTGCGCTGCAACGACACCGCGGTGGTGCCCGTCGGCGCTGGCAGCGGCGGCAGCCGCAGCCTCACAGTCGCCGGCAGCGCGCTGGTGCGCGCCTCCGACGAGGTGCTCGCCAAGGCCAAGCGCGTCGCCGCCCACCTGCTCGAGGCGTCACCGCAGGACGTCGTCGCCGCCGACGGGCGCTTCCACCTCGCTGGCATGCACGACCGCGCCGTCACCTGGACCGATGTCGCCCGCGCGGCCTACGTCGATCCGCCGCCGGGCGAGATGCCGGGCCTGGAGGCCTCGGCGTTCTTCCAAGGGGCCGGCGAGACCTTCGGCTTCGGCTGCTATGTCGCGATCGTGCGCGTCGATCGCGACAGCGGTGAGGTGCGCTTGGAGCGCCTGGTCGCAGTGGACGACTGCGGCGTGGTCGTCAACCCGCTGCTCGTCACCGGGCAGGTGCTCGGCGGCATCGCCCAGGGGCTGGGGCAGGCGCTGCTGGAGGTGCTGCGCTTCGACGAGCACGGCCAGCTCCTCACCGGCACGCTGATGGACTACGCCGTGCCGGTGGCCGCCAGCATGCCGCCAATCCATCTCGACCATACGGTCACGCCCAGCCCGCTCAACCCGCTCGGGACGAAGGGCGTCGGCGAGTCGGGCTCGACCGGCGCGCCGCCGGCCGTGGCCAACGCCGTCGTCGACGCGCTAGCGCCGCTCGGCATCCGCCATCTGGACCTGCCACTGACAAGCGAGAAGATCTGGCAGATCCTCTCATCGCGATAGCAGACGAGTCACCCGAGGGATGTATTGAGGTCCCGTGCGGCCCTGGTCGTCGGCGACCGGCCGACGGCGCGTGTCGTCCTCGCGGCACTGCTCCGCCGACGCGGCTGGCGCGTGCTCACCGCCCGGAGCGGCACCGAGGCGCGCGCCCTGCTGCGAGTCGAGCGCCCGGCGATCGTGGTCGTGCACCTCAGCCCACCCGACGATGCCGAGGTGGTGCGCTTGCTGCGCGCGCAGCCGGCGACGGCTCGTGCGCCCGTCGTCGCCATTGTGCGCGATGCCGTAGCGCGGGACGGCGTCCTCGCGGCCGGCGCCACGGCGTGCTCGGTCGAGCCCATCGACGGCGCGCAGCTCCTCGACCAGGTCGCGACGCTCCTCCACCCGTCTGCCGATCGCCCGGCTATACCCCTGCCGGCGGGCGCGGAGCCCTCGCCGGCGGCTGCGCCGGCGCTTGCGCTCCCCGGCCCGGGCGACGTGCTGCTCGGCTACCTCGTGCGCCGCGAGCTCGGGCGCGGCGGCTACGGCGTGGTCTACGAGGCCTGGGACGCGCCCCTCGACCGCGCGGTCGCGCTGAAGGTGCTCTATCCCGACCACACGGCCTCCAGCGACGACATGGCGCGCTTCCGCCAGGAGGCACGCGTCCTGGCGCACCTCCAACACCCCAACGTCGTGGCCATCTACCGGCTGGGCGACGAGCGCGGGCTGACGGTCGTCGCGCTGGAGTACGTGTCTGGCGGCAGCCTGCGCGACCTCGTCCGGAGCCAGACACCGCTGCCGGTGGCGCGCGTGCTGGCTCTGGCGGACGGCATCTGCGCCGGGCTGACGGCAGTGCACGCGCTGGGCGTGATCCATCGCGACCTGAAGCCCGAGAACATCTTGCTGACCGCCGAGGGCACGCCGAAGATCGGCGACTTCGGCATCGCCCACGTACCGCGCACGGTCGGCGGGCTGGCAGGCACGACGCCAGGCGGGGTAACCATCGGCACCTGGCACTACATGGCGCCCGAGCAAGCCAGCGGACAGCCGGTGGACCTGCGCGCCGACATCTTCGCCCTAGGCGCCCTCCTCTACGAGTGTCTGACTGGGCGCTCACACCTCGGGCCGGCCGCGCACGGGTCGCTGGAGGTCCTGCTGCACGCGCTGCGGACGCGGCCCGCCGACGCTCCGAGCGCGTGGAACGCGGCGGTGTCGCGTGCACTCGACCGTCTCGTGCTCAGGGCGCTCGCCAAGGAGCCGAAAGAGCGCTGGGCGACGGCTGCGCACCTCCGCGCCGCGCTGCGGGCAGTCGCGCGACCCCAGCAGCTATCGACCCGCGAGACGCCGGCCGCCGAGCCCGCGCCGGACACCTGATGCGGACCGACGGTTACCTGGACGAAGGGGGCGATATGGCCGCACCCGTGATCGCGTTGCTCCAACGCTCGGCGGACGTGCCGGCCGTGCTGCCGCACGCCAGCGCGTTCAGCACCCTCGTCGGCTGCCCTCTCCTCGCGGCCATTGCACCGGAGGAGGGCGGCCCGGCGCAGCCGTCGCCGGCGGTGCGGGCGCACGTGCGGGCATGGGTCCGGGCGCACCACCCGACGGCCCGCGTGGTGGCCCTCCGTGGCGAGCTGCTAAGTGCGGCGATGGCCCTGGTGGCGGACCGCGGAGCGACGTGTCTCGCCCAACCGGCGCCGGCGAGCACCGCCTTGGTCGCCCAGGCGCCCTGTCCGATCCTGGTTACCCACGAGCGGTGCGCACCCGCGGCGCCCGGGCCCATCGTCGTCCCGATCGACAGCTCGCTGCCGGCCGATGGCGTTTTGTCGGCGAGCATATGCCTGGCCGAGCGCGCCCGCGTGCCCGTGGTCCTCTTGCACGCGCTCGCACCCGAGCGCGAGGCGCCGCGCGGCAGCCGGCCCGAGGACTGGGTGGACCTGCTGGCGGTAGAGCACGTGCTCAACGACGCGCAGCGCCAATGTGCCGCCCACGGTATTACCGCCGAGGTGGTCATGCGCCCGGGACGGGCCGCGGATGTCATCGTCAGCGAGGCGCTGCGCCGCCGTGCGCGGGCCGTCGTGATGAGCACGCACGCGCGCACCGGGCTGCCGCGCCTGCTCTTCGGCAGCGTCGCCAGCGCCGTGGCCGCGGCCGGGGCGACGCTGACCTTGCTCGTCCGGCCCGGCGTGGTCGTCTGCCCGGAGCTGACCTTGCCGGCCATCGCGGACGCGGCGGCACCCCGCGCTGCCGACCCGGCCGGGCCGCGACCGACCGCGCAGCGGGAGTCGGGCGCGGCAGCCGACGGCGACGCGCCGATCTAGTCCGCCGGCCCGATGCGCTCGTAGAGGTTGCGCCGCACGCGCGTCACCAGGCGCTTGAGGATGCGCGCGCTCCAGGGCGTCTCGCGCCGCCGCGCCCACTCCGCGCTCGCCTGCACCTCCGGCCGCTCCAGGTCGTAGAGCGCGACGTACCTCGTCGGGTCGCCCTGCAGGCCGGCGGCACCTGCATGCAGCCGGTAGCGGCGCGCGCGGATGACGCCCGGCACAGCGGCCAGCAGCGGCAGGTGCTCAGTCTCGTACCAGGCGTTGAACTCGTCGTCGTGCGCCGCGGGGATCTCCAGCCCGACGAGCAGCAGTGCCCCCGCAGCCGAGAGGTCGGTCGGCTCAGGATCGGGCAGCGTCATCAGGTGGTCGTAGACGCCGCGGACCAGATTGCGGAAGCGCGCGAAAGCCTCGCGGTCCTCGGCGGCGGCGTGGGCGTCCCACGCCCGCGTGCGCACGTACTCCGGGCGGTCGAGCACGCTCGCGTCCTCCAGATCGTAGGCGGCTAGGTACCTCGGCTGTCCCTCGATAGCGCGGTAGCGCCGCCCGGTGAGGAAGCCCGGTAGGGTGAGCAGGAGCGGTAGGTAGCGCTCGTTGTACCAGCGATTGAACGCGTCCTCGGCCTCGGCGTCGACGTCCATCATTGCCGAGAGCAAAGCCTGACCGGGCACGAAGGGCCTCCTTGCTCGCGTGTAGGCGCCAGCGCGCGGCGCGCCGGAGCGTCTCGCAGTCTGCGCCACAATCGGCGCGTCGTCAAGAGCACGCCGCAGCACGCGCGACACCTGTCGTTGACACGTGGATACCTGCCATGCATACTACGCGCGGCCCGCTCCGGCTGCTGACTCGGCCGGCGGATGTGTGGTCGCACCGTGGGGTAGCGGCGCCGGGCGAGCCGCCCGGCAGTCGCGCGGCGTGACGCGGCAAGACGTGGCCATTCCGCCCGAGGCGAAATAGCAGTGTCGCCTGCGAGGCGTGGCAAGACTACGAGGAGGGTAGCACCATGAACCCGCTTTCAAGCCTCTGGCGTGTCGTACCCGTCGTAGCGCTGGTCGCCGTCGTGGCGTGCGGACCGAGCGCGGCGGCGCCGCAGGCCCCGGCGGCCCAGCCGGCGGCGCCCGCGCCGGCCGCCCAGCCGGCCAAGCCCGCCGCACCGGCAGCCCAGCCGCCCAAGCCGGCCGCCCAGCCCGCCGCACCGGCAGCCCAGCCGCCCAAGCCGGCCGCGCAGCCTGCCGCCGCCCCGAAGCCGGCGGCCGCCGCGCCCGCCGGAGAGCCCAAGCGGCTCTTCGCCGTGTCCTCGGCCATCAACTCCACGTACTATGCGTATCAGGTGGCCGAGTCGAAGTACCTCAACACGCGTGTACCGGAGGTCAGCATCACCGTCCGCGAGAGCGGCGGCGGGCCGGAGAACCTCGTGCGCCTGTCGCGGGGTGAGGCGGCTATGGCGACGATCGCCACCAGCCTCGTCTATCAGGCCTACCACGGCGTCGCCGCCTACGAGGGCAAGGCGATGCCCGACATCCGCTATCTGTGGGTCTACGCCGTCGGCGCGCGTCCGTTCATCGTGCGCGAGGACCTGAACATCAACAAGCTGGCCGACCTCGCCGGGAAGGACTTCAATCCGGGGATGCGCGGCTCGTCCACGGAGCGCGACGTCAAGACGCACCTCGAGATGCTCGGCATCGCGCCGCGGTGGTACACGGCCGGCATGGAAGACGCGATGCAGGCGATCAAAGACCGGCGCATCGTCGGCATGACCGTGCCCCAGGCCAGCATCGCCGCCGACGCGGCCACGCTGGACCTGATGGCGACGACGAAGATGAAGGTCGTCAGCTACAGCGACGACGAAATCAAGAAGATCCTCGACAAGCGCCCGTGGGACCCGTTCATCACCGTCAAGGAGGGCGAGTACGGCAAGGGCTACCCGCAGTTCAAGACCAGCGCCAGCATCGCCAGCATCATCACCATGAAGCAGGCGCTCAGCGATGACGTCGTGTACAAGATGGTCAAGGCGATGATGGATCCGGCCGCGGTGCAGGAGATCTCTCCAGCCATAAGCTGGATGAAGGGCTGGGACTACAAGACACGGACGCTGGAGATCACGCCGACGCCATTCCACGCTGGCGCTGTGCGCTACTTCCGCGAGATCGGCGCTAAGGTTCCGGAGCACCTCATCCCGCCGGAGGCGAAGTAGCCTGGCGCAGATCGAGACGGCCGACGTCCTCGTCGTCGGCGCGGGCATGGGCGGGCTCGCGGCCGCGGTGGCCGCGCAGGGCGATGGCGCCCGCGTGGTCCTGGCCGAGAAGGCGCCGACCTGCGGCGGCGCCTTCGCCCTCGCCGGCGGCTACGTGTGGACCGTGCCGACGCTGGACCTCTACCAGACCATCGTGCCGCAGGGCGACGCGGCGCTGGGGCGCATGCTGGTCGACGACTTCGAGGAGGCCGTCGACTGGCTGCGTGAGCAGGGTGCTCGCTTCGGCCCACGGCGCGAGGGCCTCTTCGCCCACGGGGTCGGCCGCGGCTACCGCCTGGAGCCGGACCCGGTCTCGGCCGGCATCGCGCCGCTCATCGCGGCCTTCGAGCGCGCCGGCGGTCGGCTCTCCTGCGAGGCCCCGGCGCGGCAGCTTCTGTTGGACGAGGAGACGGGCCGCGTCGTCGGGGCACGGCTGGGCGGCCCACGCGGGCCGCGGACGGTCCGCTGCGGCGCGGTGGTCCTGGCGACCGGCGGCTTCCAAGGCGACGTCGAACTGCTGACCCGCTACGTCAGCCCGTGGGCCGATCGCCTCTTCCTCCGGGCCAGCTCGACGAGCACCGGCGACGGCCTACGCATGGCGCTGGCGGCCGGGGCCGCCGGCAGCCGTGGCCTCCAGGCCTTCTACGGCCACCTCCTGCCGGCGCCGCCGGCACGCATAGACCCGGCCACGTTCCGTACGGTCGCGCTGTACTACAGCCCCGAGAGCGTGGCGCTCAACCTTCACGGCGAGCGCTTCTTCGACGAGTCGATGGCCGACGAGCTGACGACCCAGGCGCTGGCGCGCCAGCCGGAGGCGCGCGGTTTCTTGGTCTTCGACGAGGCCTGCTACCGCGAGCACGTCCTGCGCCCGCATCTGCCCGACGGCCCGGTGCACGACCCTCTGGTCGTCATTCCGGCCGCCGGCGGGGTCGTCCTGCGGGCCGACAGTCTGGCGGACCTCGCGGCGGCGCTCTCCGCGCACGGCGTCCCGCCGCGCGTCGCCCAGGCGACGTTAGAGAGCTACGACGCCGCCATCGCCGCCGGCGCGCCGGAGCGCCTGACGGTGCCGCGACGCAAAAGGCTGCACCGGCTGCACCGGCCGCCGTTCTACGCCATTCCGGTGCAGCCGGCCATCACGTTCACCCACGGCGGCGTGCGCGTCGACACCGCCTGCCGTGCGCTGGACCGCGACGGGCGGCCGGTGCCCGGGCTCTACGTCGCGGGTGTCGACGCCGGAGGCATCTTCTACGAGGGCTACGTCGGCGGGCTGGCTGCCAGCCTGGTCACCGGCCTACGCGCCGGTATCCACGCCGCGCGGGTGGCGTGACAGGGCCCCTTGCGCCGGGCGAACCGAGCGCGTAGGCTAGCAGGCAGCGCGTGGCGGGGAGGTCATCCGTGAATAGCCCGAGCGATGCAGCGCCGACGCCACAGTCGGCCATGCCCCAGGTGCTGCGCCTGCTCGACGCGGCCGGGACGCAGGGCGTGCTGATCGGCAGCCGCTGCCGCCGGTGCGGGGCGACCAGCCTTGGGCAGCAGCGCGCCTGCGCCAATTGCGCGATGTCGGACCTGGAGACGGTCGACCTTTCGACGCGCGGGGCGCTGATGAGCTTCACCATCGTCCACCGCGCCGCCCCGTCGTGGCCGGGGCCGGTGCCCTACGCCTTGGGCGAGGTCGAGCTGCCGGAAAGCGTGACGGTGAACGGCGAGATCGTGGGTTGCCCGTTCGAGGCCTTGCACGTCGGCATGGCCGTCGAGCTGACGGTGCGCGTCTGTGGGCACGACGCGGCCAGCAATCCGCTGGTCATCCACAAGTTCCAGCCGGCGGGCTGAGAGAGCCGAGGGAGGCACACATGCGGCAGAGCATAGCCCGGCGCAGCGTCGTCGTGGCCGGCGTGGGCCTGCACCCGTTCGGCCGCTTCCCCGAGAAGTCCACGGAGCAGATGGTACAGGAGGCCACCCAGGCGGCGCTCGCCGACGCCGGCGTCGGCTTCGGCGATGTCGAGATCGCCTACTACGCGCACATGTACTATCAGGGCGCCTCGCCCGGCGAGCGCTTCCTGGCGCCGTTCGGCCTGACGGGCATCCCGATGGTCAACGTCGAGAACGCCTGCTCCAGCGGTACGACGGCGATCTGGCAGGCCTACTGGGCCGTGGCCACCGGCCAGTTCGACTGCGCCCTCGTCGTCGGCTCGGAGCGCGTGCCGCGCGGCCCGGTGGCCGTCACCGCCGAGGACGACCCACAGCGCTTCGTCGGCGACGACCACATGATGGCCACCTACGCGCTGCGCATGCGCCGGTACATAGCGAGCTACGGCGCGCCGGTCGAGGCCATAGCCGGCATCGCCGTCAAGGCGCACCGCAACGCTGTCCACAACCCGTACGCGCAGTACAAGAAGGAATTCACGCTGGACGACGTGCTCGGCTCGCGCATGATCGCCGAGCCGCTGACGCTCTACCAATGCTGCCCGACGTCCGAGGGCGCGGCCGCGGCGGTGCTCGTCGCCGAGGACGCGCTGCCGCGCCGCGCCGACGGCCGGCCGACGGTCTACGTCCGCGCCGCGGCGCTGACGACCGAGCGCTACCACAGCCGCGGCATCGACAACCCCGACTCCGTCGCCGCGGCCGCCGAGGAAGCCTTCCGCCAGGCTGGGATCAGCGCGCGCGAGGTCGACCTGGTCCAGGTGCACGATGCCGCGACCATCGGCGAAGTGCTGCGCATCGAGTCGCTCGGGCTCGTGCCCAAGGGCGAGGGCTGGGCGGCCAGCCAGTCGGGGGCGACGGCGCTTGGCGGCGAGCTGCCGGTCAACACCGACGGCGGCCTGCTGGCCATGGGCCACCCCTTCGGCGCCTCGGGCATCCGTATGCTGCACGAGACGGTGGTTCAGATCCGCGGCCTGGCCGGCCCGCGCCAGGTCAAGGACGCCAAGACCGGCCTCGTCCAGTGCTCCGGCGCCGGCGGCGTCTGCACGGTCATCATCGCCTCGCGCTGAGGAGGTGAGGCGCGTGGAGGAGCTGCCGCTGGCCGGGCTGCGCGTCCTAGCCCTGTCGCAGTTTGGGGCCGGGCCTTTCGGGACCATGCACCTCGCCGACTTGGGGGCCGAGGTCATAAAGATCGAGGACCCGACCGTCGGCGGCGACGTGAGCCGCTTCGTCCCGCCCTACAGCATCCCCGGCGACAGCCTGTTCTTCCAGGCGTTGAACCGCAACAAGAAGAGCATCACCCTGAACCTGCGCCACGACGACGGCCAGGCGCTCTTCCACGAGCTGGTGCGCCACGCCGACGCGGTCTTCAGCAACCTGCGCGGCGACCAGCCGGCGAAGCTCGGCCTGACCTACGACGACCTGAAGCCGTACAACCCACGCATCGTCTGCGTGGCCCTGACGGGCTTCGGCCTGACCGGCCCGCACGCCCACGAGCCGGGCTACGACTACCTCATGCAGGGCTACGCCGGCTGGATGAGCCTCACCGGCGAGCCGGACGCCCCACCGGCGCGCGCCGGCCTGCCGGTGGTCGACTGGAGCGGCGGCCTACTGGCCATGCTCGGGCTGATGGTGGGCATGTGGCGCGCGCGCGCGACCGGCCAGGGCTGCGACGTGGACATCAGCATGCTCGACATGGCCATCGCGATGCTGAACTACGTGGGCATGTTCCACCTCAACGGCGGCTTCGAGCCCACGCGCGAGCCGCGTTCGGCGCACCCGACGCTCGTGCCCTGCGAGGTCTTCCCGACGCAGGACGGCTACATGCTGGTCATGTGCCTGAAGGACAAGTTCTGGGACGCCCTCTGCGCGGCGATCGAGCGTCCGGACCTGCACGACGACCCGCGCTTCCGCACCTTCGCCGACCGGCTGGCGCACCGCCGCGACGTCGAGGCGGCGCTCGACGAGGTCTTCCACGAGCACCCCACGGCCGTGTGGCTGGAGCGGCTGCGCGGCCGCGTGCCCTGCGGGCCGGTGTACGACGTCCCACAGGCCGTGCGCCAGGAGCAGGTGGCCGCGCGTGACCTGCTCATCCGCTTCCCACACCCGCACTGGCAGGAGATCCAGGCCTTCGCCTCGGCCATCAGGATTCCGCAGGCGCCGCCGCGCGCGCACAGCCCCGGCCCGGCACTCGGCCAGCACACTGAGGGGGTGCTGCGCGAGCTCC
>JACQUS010000569.1 GCA_016210125.1 Chloroflexota bacterium
CCGGCGGTGCCGCGCGGCTTTTGGACGGCGCTGCTGGCCATCAATGCCCTGTGGACCGCCGCCGGCGTCCACCGCTACCTGACCAGCGCGTACCTCGGCGCTTCGACGATGCTCGACGACTTCCAGATCACCGCGACGGCCGCCGGGCTGCTCGCGGCGATCTACTTCCCGATCTATGGCCTGACGCAGCTTCCTTCTGGCGTGCTCGCCGACCACCGCTCGCCCCGCCAGATCCTGGCGTACTCGTCGCTGGGCCTGTTCGCTAGCTCGCTGGCGTTCGCTCTGGCGCCGACGCTGGAGTGGGCCGTCGTCTCCCGCGGCCTGGTGGGCTTCGCCTCGGGCTTCGTGTGGCTCGCCAGCCTGAAGCTCTTCCTTCTGGCGGGCCACGAGCGCTACAGCCGCCTGATCGGCACCATCGTCGTGGCTGGCAATCTCGGGGGCATGCTTGCGCTGCTGGCCCTGCCGCCGCTGCTCGGGGTCTGGCCCTGGCGCGCCCTCACGGTGGCAGCCGCTCTGCCGATGCTTGGCCTCGCCGCGGTCTTCTGGCTCGCGCCGGTGCCCGACGTGGAGCGCGCGCAAAGCCGCTTCTGGCGAGCGATGGGCGACGGTCTGCGTGCCTGCGTGGTCGTGCTGCGCGACCTGCGCTTCTGGCCCATCTACCTCACGGCGATCATGTGGAACGGCGCGCACTTCGGTCTGGTCACCTGGCTACCGCGCTACGCTCGCGATGCCCTGGGGCAGGAGCGCGCGACGGTCGGCACGCTGGCGGCGCTTATCCCCTTCGGGCTGGTCGTCGCCGGGTACATCGCCGGCTGGCTCTACCAGCGGTTCGGCAAGCGCGGCGCCTGGCTGTTCTACGGCTCAGCCGCGCTGTACACGACGCTGCTCGTCCTGCTGGCGGTCCTCGGCGCCGGGACGTCCTCCCCGCTGCTGCTGTACGTCGTCGTGCTGGCGCTGGGGATGCTCTTCAGTGGCTTCTTTGCGTCCATGTCGCTGCTGGTGAACTTCGTGCCGCCCGAGCGCCTGGGCGCGGCGACCGGCCTGCTGAACGGCTCGAGCTTCGGCCCGGCTTTCGCGACGCCCTGGCTGATGGGCTTCGTGCTCGACCTGGTCGATCAGCCGACGGCCGCGCCCTGGACTTACAGCCACGCCGCCTTCGGCGCGGCGCTGGGCCTGCTCGCCGTGCTCACGGGGACGGCGCTGCTGGCCGCCTGGTGGCTGCACCGGCTCGCGCAGCCGATTGCGAGGCGTGCGACGCAGGGGTAGAATACCGGCAACGGAGTGCCGGCGCACGGAGGAGCACACGTTGTTGTTCCGCGAGCTCAGCGAGGAGCAGCGGCAGATCGTCGCCACGATCCGCGACTTCGTCGAGCGCGACGTGAAGCCCATCGCCAGCGAATACGAGCACCAGGACCGCTATCCCTTCCACCTCGTCGACAAGATGAAGGACCTGGGCCTGTTCGGGGCCATCATTCCCGAGACGTACGGCGGGCTTGGGCTTGATTACACCACCTACGCGATGATCGTCGAGGAGATCTGCAAGGGCTGGATGAGCGTGTCCGGCATCCTGAACACGCACCTGATCATGTGCTACGTCGTCGCGCACTTTGGGACCGAGGAGCAGAAGCGCCGTTTCCTGCCGGCCATGGCGCGCGGCGAGAAGCGCGGCGGCCTTGCGCTCACCGAGCCGGAGGCCGGCAGCGACGTGGCCTCGCTGCGCACGACGGCGACGCGCCAGGGCGATGTCTATGTCGTCAACGGCACCAAGATGTTCATTACCAACGGGCGGCACGGCAACGCCTTCGCGCTGCTGGCCAAGACGGACACGCAGGTCAAGCCGCAGCACCGCGGCATAAGCTGCTTCATCGTCGAGAAAGGAGCACCGGGTTTCACCGTCAGCAAAGACATCCGCAAGCTGGGGTACAAAGGCCTCGACACGTGCGAGATGATCTTCGAGAGCTTCCCCGTGCCGGCCGACAACCTGGTCGGCGGCGCCGAGGGCCAGGGGTTCAAGCACGTCATGAGCGGGCTGGAGGTCGGCCGCATCAACATCGCCGCGCGCGGCGTCGGCGTGGCCCAGGCGGCGCTGGAGGCGGCGGTGCGCTACGCGCAGCAGCGCAAGACGTTCGGCAAGCCGATCTGCGAGCACCAGGCCGTCCAGCTCATGCTCGCCGATATGGCGACGAAGGTCGAGGCGGCACGGCTGCTGACCTACTCGGCCGCGGCGAAGAAGGACCGCGGCGAGCGTTGCGACCTGGAGGCCGGCATGGCCAAGCTGTTCGCCAGCGAGATTTCGCTGCAGGTCAGCTTCGACGCGATGCGCATCCATGGCGGCTACGGCTACACCGACGAGTTTCCCGTCGAGCGGCACTACCGCGACGCGCCGCTGCTCATCATCGGGGAGGGCACGAACGAGATCCAGCGGGTCGTCATCGCGCGCCAGCTCATCCAGCGCTATAAACTAGCGGATTAGCGGTGTTTCGGTGCCTGAAGGGCTAGAGACCATCCTGCAGATCGCCCTGGCGTTGATCGGCGCCTATCTCACAGCGCTGTGGTTCTGCTTGATCGTCTGGACCTTCCGCGACATCCACAAGCGCACGCGCGACGTGATCGTTCAGGTCCTGGCGACGCTGCTCGTGCTGGTCTTCAACATCCCGGGCCTCGTGCTCTATCTCATCCTCCGCCCGCCGGAGACGCTGGACGAGCAGTACGAGCGCGCGCTCGAGGAAGAGGCGCTGCTGGAGGAGATCCGCGTGCGCGAAGCCTGCCCGACCTGCAAGACGCACGCCGAGCCGACGTTCCTCGTGTGCCCGATGTGCGCGACGCAGCTCAAGCGCCGCTGCTTGAGCTGCAACGAGCTGCTCCAGATCGGCTGGAAGCTCTGCGCGTACTGCGGTTACCAGGAGCCGGCCCGCGAGGTCGCAGCGACCCCCGTGGCGACGCGCGACTGATCTGGAAGCAGTTGTATGCGCATTGGGACCATCGTCGCGCTGCTGGCCATAGTCTTCGTCGTCCTCACGGTCCTCGCGGACCTCTACGTCGACTGGCTGTGGTTCGATGGCCTCGGCCAGGGCGCCGTCTACCTGACGAGCCTCTCTTGGCGCGTCGCGCTGTTCCTCGTCGGCGCACTCGGTGCAGGCGTGGCCATCGGCGGCAACTACGTCGTCGGCCGTCTCCTGGCGCCGACCAGACCGCCGCTTTTCGCGCTCGAAGCCGGCATGTGGCAGCGCGCCGCCGCGCTCGAGCGCGGCACCGTGGAGCGCGCGCTGGGCCTGGCCGCGCTCGCCCTGGCGTGCCTCGGCGGCATCCTCGTCGGCGCGGGCCTCGCCGGACAGTGGGACGTCGTGCTGCGGGCCTCGATCGCTCCGCCGTTCGGCGCGCGCGACCCGATCTTCGGCGAAGAGGTCAGCACGTACGTCTTCCTCGTGCCGGCGTGGCGGCTGGCTATCGACACCCTGCTGGCCGTCCTCATCCTGTCCTACCTGGTCGTGTTGCCGCTCTACGCCTTCCGCATCCTCGGCTTCAACCTCCAGCTCCTGCGCTTCGACTTCGGACTGCCGCAGCGGGTGCGCGCGCACCTTGGCGTGGGCCTGGCGCTCTTCTTCGTGCTTTTGGCCGCGCGCTATCGGCTGGATATGTACGACTTGCTCCTCGACCAGAGCGGGCTGGTCCCGGGGCCGACCTACAGCGATGTGTACGCGCGACTGCCGGGGCTCTGGGTGGTCACCGGGGTGATGTTGCTGAGCGCCGTCGTGAGCTTGGTGCTCATCCGCGCCCGCGACCCGCGCCTCCTCTGGTTCCCGGTGGTGGGCTGGCCGGCGGCGGTCATCGTCGGCACGGTCATCTTCCCCAGCGTCGTGCAGCAGGTTCAGGTGCTGCCGAGCGAGCTGAACCAGGAGCGCCCGTACATCGAGTACGCCATCTCCTGGACGCGGCGCGCCTATGGGCTCGACCGCCTGGTCGAGCGGCCGTTTCCGGCAGCCGAGGAGGTGCGCCCGGAGGAGATGGCCGCCAACTCTGTCACCATCGAGAACATCCGCCTGTGGGACCATCGGCCGCTCCTTGACACCTACAACCAGATTCAGAGCATCCGGCAATACTACGAGTTCAACGACGTGGACATCGATCGCTACGTCGTCGGCGGCCGCTATCGCCAGGTGATGCTCGCCGCGCGCGAGCTGTCGCGCGAGCGCCTGGCCGCGCAGGCTCAGACGTGGGTCAACCAGCGTCTCCAGTTCACCCATGGTTACGGCCTGGTCATGACCCCGGTCAACGAGGTGGTCGGCGAGGGCCTGCCGAACCTCATCCTGCGCAACATCCCGCCAGTGGGCGAGCTGCCGGTCGACCGGCCGGAGATCTACTTTGGCGAGAAGACGGCCGGCTACGTGATCGTCGGCACGCGCGAGCGCGAGTTCGACTATCCGAGCGAGGACACTAACGTCTTCACCACCTACAGCGGTCGCGACGGGGTGAGCCTCGGCTCATTCTGGCGGCGGCTGCTCTTCGCCTGGCACTTCAACGACGGCAACATTCTGCTCAGCACGTCGCTGATGCCGGAGAGCCGCATCGTCTTTCGCCGGACGATACGCGAGCGACTACCCACGCTCGCGCCGTTCCTGGCCTACGACAACGACCCGTACATCGTCCTCGCCGGCGGCCGGCTGGTCTGGATGCAGGACGCTTACACCGTCACGAACCGCTACCCGTACTCGGCGGCCTACCGCGGGCGGCTGAACTATATCCGCAACAGCGTCAAGGTGGCCGTGGACGCCTACGACGGAACGGTGCAGCTTTACGTCGCCGACCCGAGCGACCCGATCCTCCAGGTCTACCAGCGCGTCTTCCCGACGCTCTTCCAGCCGCTCAGCGCCATGCCGGAGGAGCTCCAGCAGCACATTCGCTATCCCGAGGACCTCTTCCGCATCCAGGCCGAGACCCTGCGCATGTACCACATGACCGACCCGCAGGTGTTCTACAACCGTGAGGACGTGTGGTCGGTGCCGCGCGAGGTCTTCCTCGACCAGCCCATCGACATGACACCCTACTACGTCATCATGCGCCTGCCGGACGAGCCGCGCGAAGAGTTCATCATGATGCTGCCGTTCACCCCGCAGAACAAGGACAACATGATCGCCTGGCTCTCGGCGCGCAGCGACCGCCCACGCTACGGCGAGCTGCTGCTGTATACCTACCCGAAGGACCGGCTGATCTTCGGACCCATGCAGATCGAGGCACGCATCAACCAGGACCCGCGCATCTCAGCCCAGCTCGCCCTCTGGCAGCAGCGCGGCTCGCGCGTCCTGCGCGGCAACCTGCTGGTCATCCCCATCGGCCAGAGCAACCTGTACGTCGAGCCTCTCTACCTCCTCGCTGAGCGCGGGCAGATTCCCGAGCTGCAACGGGTGATCGTGGCCACGGGCAACCGCATCATCATGGCCCCGACGCTGGCCGAGAGCCTGGCGCAGCTCACCGGCGGCCGCGGGCCGCTGCTCGCTGGCCCCACGCCGGCCGCGCCCCCGGGCGGCGCAGCGCCGGCGCCGGCGGCGCGCGA
Organism: Chloroflexota bacterium; assembly: GCA_016210125.1. Lineage (GTDB taxonomy): Bacteria > Chloroflexota > UBA6077 > FW602-bin22 > JACQUS01 > JACQUS01. The sequence goes on from JACQUS010000569.1 coordinate 5,552, forward strand.
CGGCGCGCGCGAGCGTCTCAGCGACCTCGCGCGCTCGGCGACCGAGCGCTACCAGCGCGCGCAGGAGGCGTTGCGCGGCGGCGACTGGGCGCGCTACGGCGAGGAGCTGCGCGCGCTCGAAGCCATCTTGCGCGAGATGGTCACGCTGAGCGCCGGACAGTAGGGGGCAGTCCGCGCGCCCGCGGCCGCGCGCTGCGGCCGTCCTGCGGGCGAAGATGTGCGGTTCGCGCGCGGCCATGGGAGGGCCAGCCTCCAGCCGCGCCACCGCCCACATCCTTGGCAGACCGGACAACAAGACCGAGCTGAACTCAGGCGCTAGCATAGTCAAGCCCGACGCGCGACACCAACAGGTCGAGAAGGCGCTTAGGACATGAGCCAGAATCTCACGATCCAGGAGGCGCTGGGAGTCTTCGCCGAGGCCGTGACCGCGAAGACAAGCCAACTAACGTCCGGCGAGCCGGAAGATCAACTGCGCGGCCCATTCGAGAACTTCATGGCCGCTGCCGCCCGCACGCTCGGCTCCCATGTCGTCTGTACCGGCGAAACGCTGCTGCCTGGCCGACTGGGCCAGCCCGACTACGCCGTCCACGTTAACAGACTCCTCGCTGGCTATGTCGAACTCAAGGCGCCTGGCGTCGGCGCGAACACCAGACGCTTCACCGGCCACAATCGCGACCAGTGGAAGCGTTTCTCGGCCATCCCCAACCTGCTCTATTGCGACGGCAACGAGTGGGCGCTCTACCGCAGCGGCGACTTGGTGGGCCACATCGTCCGCCTTTTCGGCGACGTCGCCGCACAAGGCAGGAAGGCCATCGGCAGCCAGGACGGGCACGCCGTCGAAGCCCTCTTGCGCGACTTCCTCGCCTGGCAGCCCATTATCCCGACCGACCGAAGGGGCAGGATCGACCTCAAGGGCTTCGCTGCCCTGCTGGCCCCGCTCTGCCGGATGCTACGCGACGACGTGACCGACGCCCTAGCCGATTCGAGCTCCCCGCTCATTCAACTCGCCAGGGACTGGCGGCAACTGCTTTTCCCCGATGCAACCGACGCGCAGTTCGCCGACGCCTACGCCCAGACCGTCACCTTTGCCCTGCTCCTGGGCCGCAGCGAAGGAGCCGACCCGCTCACGCTCGTCGCCGCAGAGGCTGCGCTGGCCGCCCAGCACAGCCTGCTCTCCCGCGCCCTCCAGGTGCTGACTGATCCCGGCGCAAGGGGTGAGATGGCTGCCTCGCTCGATCTTCTTCAACGTGTCATCGCGGCGGTGCCCCTCGCCACGCTCAGCGGCCCCGAGGATCCCTGGCTCCACTTCTACGAGGACTTCCTCGCCGCCTACGATCCCAAGCTGCGCAAGGACGCCGGAGCTTACTACACTCCGGTCGAGGTCGTCCGCACCCAGGTACGTCTGATCGACGACCTGCTCGTTAACCGTCTAGGCAAGCGCCTTGGCTTCGCTGACCCCGACGTCGTCACGCTCGACCCCGCCGTCGGCACGGGAACCTACCTGCTCGGCGTCATCGAACACGCCCTCGGCAGAGTGGAAGCCGAGCAGGGCCCGGGGGCCGTGCCGGGGCAGGCCACGGCGCTCGCTCGTAACCTCTACGGCTTCGAGATTATGGTCGGCCCCTTCGCCGTGAGCGAGCTACGCACGAGCCGCGCACTGCGTGACCGCGGCGCAGCCCTGCCCGTGGGTGGCTCGCACATCTACTTGACCGACACGCTCGAAAGCCCCCACGCCGTGCCACCGCAACTGCCACTCTTCCTGAAGCCGATCGCCGACCAGCACGCACGGGCGCTCCAGGTCAAGAGTAGCGTCCCGGTCATCGTCTGCCTCGGCAATCCGCCTTACGACCGCCACGAGGCCGCCGCAGAGGGCAATCAAGCCCGCACCGGCGGCTGGGTCCGCTGGGGCGACGATGGCCGAGGCGCCGGCGCGATCTTTCGCGATTTCCTCGACCCCGCCGTGGCCGCCGGCCATGGGGTCCACGTCAAGAACCTCTACAACCTCTACGTGTATTTCTGGCGCTGGGCCTTGTGGAAGGTCTTCGAACACGCGACGCCTTCGGGGTCGGGCATCGTGAGCTTCATCACCGCCGCGAGCTACGTCGACGGCGATGCCTTCTGCGGGATGCGGGAGCACATGCGCCGTCTGTGCGACGAAATCTGGATACTCGACCTTGGTGGCGAGGGACGTGGCACGCGCAGGAGCGAGAACGTCTTCGCCATCCAGACGCCGGTGGCGATCGCCGTGGCGATGCGGTCCGGCAGCGCCAAGAAAGGCCAGCCCGCGCCTGTCCACTACGCCGCCATCGCAGGTGAACGCGAGGCCAAGCTCGCAGCGCTCGACTCCCTCGCCAGCCTCGGCCTGGTCAAGTGGCAGGACTGCCCCGATGACTGGCAGGCACCCTTCCGTCCGGCAGGTCTGGGTGATTACTTCGATTGGCCGCTCCTCACCGACCTCATGCCGTGGCAGCACTCGTGGGTACAGTTCAAACGCACCTGGCCGATTTGTCCCGAATCCGCAACGCTGAAGATTCGATGGAAGGCACTGCTCAGCTCCAAGGACATGCCCTCCGCCTTCAAAGAGACGAGGGATCG
>JACQUS010000562.1 GCA_016210125.1 Chloroflexota bacterium
CCACCGGCCGAGCTGCGCGCACGGGTGGACGCTGATCGCATCAGCCAGGTCGCGGTCAACCTCGTCACCAACGCCCTCCGATACGCGCCCTCAGGGCCGATCCACGTGCGCCTGCGGCGCGAGCCTCCCGGATGGGCGACGCTGGAAGTGCGCGACACAGGCCCTGGGATTCGCCCCGAGGTCCTGGCGCGCGTGTGGGAAAAGTTCTACCGCGGCCCCGAGGCAATGAGCTCGCCGATCCGCGGCGCCGGGATCGGGTTGACCCTGGTGAAGACCATTGCCGAGGCTCATGGCGGCACGGTCGCGGCGGAGAGCGCGCCCGGAAACGGGGCCACGTTTCGCGTGTCCCTGCCGATCAGTCCTGAGATCTGCGGCGGGGTCGAGGCGCTCGACTTGGCCAGCGGGCGCCCGGCGGGAACCGTACAGTACGCGTTGTAGACTTTTGCCGGCGGCGCGCTGGGTTCAGGGGCACGGCAAGCGCTGCTCAAGCGCGTGGCCCGGGGCGTGGTGCCGCGAGCAGTGCCCGCGCGCGGCACCACGCCGGATGCTGCGCGTCAGACTGCTACGCCGGCACGTCCACCACCGCGCCGTGCTCCAGCGAGGCGACGATGGCCTCGCTGAGCTGCACCTGGCGCCGCGCGTCGGCCGGCGTCGCCGCCAGCCCCCAGTCGCCGGCGATCTGCCGCGGGAAGTGCTCGATCTCGCTGCGGTAGGCGTTCACCACTGGGATCACGCGCTCATCGTCGCCGGCGGCCGTCTGCACGGTGAGGCGGTGCTGCTGGACGCCGCGCAGCGGCCCGGTGACGATGCTGCCGCCGTCGCCGTAGAAGCCGAAGGCGTTGCTCGGCCTCGCCAGGTCGCGGAGAAGGCGCACCGTCGCGATGGCGCCGTTGTCCAGCTCGAGCGTCGTCACCGACGCGTCGTCCACCAGGCCGGTCGGCCAGGCTGGCTGGACGAACGTCGCGACCCGCCGCAGCTCTGCGCCGACGATCCAGCGGACCAGGTCGAACGCGTGCGGCCCGACGTCGTAGAGCGTGCCGAGCCCGGCCAGGGCGCGCTGGCGTCGCCAGTACGTTGGGTCGGGCGGGACGTGGCCAACCGGCGTGCCGCGCTGAAGGGTGACTTCGATGAGGTGGCCGAGCACGCCGCGCTGCACGAGAGCGCGAAGCTCCTGATAGATGGGCTCGAAGCGCATGTGCAGGCCGATGCCGAGCATTACGCCGGCGCCCCGGCAGGCCTCGATCATGGCGTCGGCGTCGGAGACCGTCAGCGCCAGCGGCTTCTCGCAGAGCACGTGCTTGCCGGCGCGCGCCGCGGCGATCGTCTGCTCGGGGTGCAGCGCGTTCGGCGTGGCGACGAAGACCGCCCCGACGTCCCGGTCGGCCAGGAGGCGCGCGTAATCGTCGTAGGCGCGCGCCGCGCCGTGCCGCCGCGCGAAGGCCTCCGCGCGCTGGCGGTCGCGGCTACAGCAGGCGACCAGCCGACCGTTGCTCGCCGTGACGATGGCCGGCGCGATGGCCTCGTCGGCAATGCGCCCGAGACCTACGATCCCCCAGCCGAGCTGCTCCCCCGCCATGATTCTCCCTCCGCGCGCGGACGGAGTATAGCCGCGGCAGCCCCGGCGGGCAAGCAGAGCGTGCGGCGTTCAGCCACGAAGTGCTGCGGTACGGCCTCGTGGTGGCCACGTAGCCCGGCGCGGTAGAATGCCGGCACGGGCAGAGGACGCCGGCCGCTGCCACGCGACAGCGGCGGCCGCTCTGGAGGATCGCGGGCGTGCAGACGACGAGCGAGGACTCTGGCCGGCGGCGCAAGATCGTGCTGGGGCTGACCGGCAACATCGCCTGCGGCAAAAGCACGGTCTGCGCCATGCTGGCCGAGCTGGGCGCCGAGGTGATCGACGCCGATCGCGTCGTGCACGACGTGCTGCGGCTACCGGCCGTCGTCCGTGCGGTGGCGAAGCGCTTCGGCGCCGAGGTGCTCGCGCCGGACGGCCAGGTCGACCGCCGCATACTGGGGACCATCGTCTTCGCCGATGCCCAGGGCCTGGCCGACCTCGAGGGTATCCTGTATCCCGACGTCCTACGGTGGATCGACGAGCTGGTGGCGGCCAGCCCGGCGCGGGTCGTCGTCATCGACGCCATCAAGCTCTACGAGGCCGGCATTGCCGCCAAGTGCGACGCCGTGTGGACGGTCACTTGCCCGACCGACCAGCAGGTCCGGCGGCTGATGGCCACGCGCGGGCTGAGCGAGGAGGAGGCCTGGGTGCGCATTCGCGCCCAGGCGCCCCAGGAGGAGAAAGCCGCCCGCGCCGACCTGGTGATCGACAACAGCGGCAGTGTCGAGGAGACGCGGGCGCAGGCGCGTCGGGCCTACGAGCGGCTGGGCATGCTGGCCTAGCGTCCGGTGTGGCCCGAGCGGAACCGGCGCGACGCACCCCGGCCTCAGGTACGCGCCAGCGATCGACAGCCGACAGTGTGCGCCGGTACGTCGAGAACCTGTCTCCGAACACCCGGCTCGGCGAGCCGCGGGCCGACGGCCGGTAGGCGGCGGGAGCGGTCCAGCGGCGCATCCTGCCTCCAAATGCGGCGGAGCGGCGACAGGCGCGGCGCCGCCAGCCCGAGTGCGCGCTGATCGAATCCGAGGAGGTCTACTGTGCGTGTTGTGTTCGTGGCCGGCTTCTCGCCGATCGTTCGCGATGCCGTCGCTAGCCGAACCTTCTACCGCGATGCTGTCGGGCTGTCATTCGAGGGCGAGGTTGGGGAGTACACCTTCACCGAGAAGCTAGGGGGCGTCAAGCACTTCGGGCTGTGGCCGCTGAGCGAGGCGGCGCAGGCCTGCTTCGGCACAGCGGAGTGGCCGAGCGATATCACGGTGCCGCAAGCGACCGTGGAGTTCGAGGTCGAGGATGTCGAGGCGGTGAGCGCTGCGGCCCAGGAGCTCGAAGCCCGCGGCTACCGGCTGCTGCATCGAGCGAGGACCGAGCCGTGGACCCAGACGATCACTCATCTCCTCAGTCCGGAGGGCCTGCTGGTCGGTGTGTGCTACACGCCATGGTTTCACGAGAGGAGGGACGATCGACCCTGAAGCTAGCAGGCCGCCAGGGCCTCGAACCGGTATACTGGAGCGGAGCACGAGAGCCGGATGGAAGCGAGCATGGGCCAGCGGCGGGTGAGCGCACGGGGCACCGCCGCGCAGGGCGGGCTCTTCGCGCCACCAGCCGAGCCGCTGGCCGCGCGCATGCGGCCGCGCGCGCTCGACGAGTTCGTCGGCCAGCGGCACCTCCTCGCGCCTGGCCGCCCGCTCTCCGCGGCGCTGGCCGGCCAGCTCGG
>JACQUS010000555.1 GCA_016210125.1 Chloroflexota bacterium
GCGCTGGGAGGCCGCCGCCGCGGCCGCGAAGGAGCGCGACTGGCCCACGGTGCACTACCTGCTCGAGAGCATCGAGCGCACCTTTACTGAGCTGGTGAAGGCCAACCGGCGCGTGCTGCTCGGCGTGGCCGAGCGGTCGACGCCGCTGCAGCAGCGCTGCCCCAAGCTCTACGAGTTCAACGACCTGCTCCAGCGCGTTCGCGCGTTGCTCGGTGGGTCCGAGGGGCACCCGGGGATCATCTCCTACCGCCGCGCGCTGGCCAACGCCGCGGAGATCACCGGCGACGCGGTCGACGGCAGCTTCAGCCTGCGGCTCGATGATGACCAGGTCGTCCTGGTCGTGAAGCCGGCGCAGCCCGACGGGCAGGGCGTGCGGGTGAGCGAGGTCGACGCCGAGTTGGGCGACTGGCCGTTGGCGAACGTGGACCGCGAGGCCCTTAGCGCCGCCGTGGCCGAGGCTAGCGGCCAGCCGGTCGCCATCGGTTCGATCAGCTTCGTCTACCGCGAGGAGCGCGGGGCCGCCGCCGGCCTCGGCGTCGTCATCACGCCCGACGAGATGCGCGCCTACCTCGTGCCCACCGGTCAGGCGGCCCAGGCGGCGTTCACCGCCGACGTGGTGCTGACGGTGCTCGCGCGCGCCGGGGTCGTGGAGGGCATACAGCCCGAGGTCGTCGCGCGCTTCGCCGACACCCAGCCGCGTGCCTTCCCGATGACCGTGGCCATCGGGCGTCCGGCCGAGCCCGGGACAGCGCCGCGCATCGTCCAGGCCGCGGGGGCCGGCGCCGGCAAGGCGCCCGTCAAGGCCGGCACGCCGCTGCTGGCCATCGAAGCGGGCGACCCGGGCGTGCTGTGCGTCACGGTGACCGGGCGCCAGATGCCGCCGGAGTCGGCGCCGCCGCCCCTGCTCGCCAGCTACGCCGGGCCTGGCACGAAGATCGCCGACGGCGGGCGGACGATCGTCGCCGCGACGCGGGGCCTCGTCCAGTTCGAGGGCCAGCGCGTCAGCGTCGTCAGCCCGGAGGCCGACGAGCGCGAAGAGGAGACCGTCCAGCAGGACTCGCAGCGGAAGGTCATTCCAGGCCGCCCGGTCCTCGGCCCGGGCAAGAAGTGGGCCGACATCTCGGCGCTGAGCGCCCAGGTGGCCAAGGGCCGGGCCGCGGAGCTGCTGGGCATCATGCCCGACGAGCTGGAAGCCCGCGAGATCGGCGCCGCCACTGCGCGCTGGCGCGGCAGCGACGCCGCGCTGCGACGGACGCCGAAGCGCTACCGCGTGCAGGCGCGCAGCAGCGACGGCCGCTTCGCGCTGGAAGCCGAGCAGGACGGCCTCAACCTCACCGTCTGGCCGCCAGAAGGCAACGGACGGCCGGCCGGCGCCGACCAGGTCCGCGCCGAGCTAGCGCAGTGGCCGGGGCTGCGCATCGGCGAAGGGGTGGTCGAGCCGGTGGTGCTCGCGGCCAAGGGCGAGCCGGTGCGTATCGGCCGGCCCGCTTGGCTCAGCGTCCCGTGCGTCGGCGGAGGGCTGGGCGTGATGCTCAGCGAGGAGCAGATGGCCGCCTACGTGGTGCCGCTCGGCGCGCTGCGCGGCGGGCCGCTCGACGAGGGCACGGTCGTCGCCGCGCTGGCGCAGGCCGGCGTGACCCACGGCATCCAGCGCTCGGAGCTGACCTACTTCTGCCGCCTCGAGGAGCGCACGAAGCCCTCCGCCCTGGCCGCCGGGACGCCGCCGGGCGAGCAGAGCGACGAGCCCGAGTACCTGTTCCCGCGCGATGGCCGGCCGGTGGCCGAGGTGCGACCGGGAACGATGCTAGCGTGGCTGCGCACCGACACGGCGGTGGCCGGGCGCACGGTGACCGGCCGGCCGGTGCTGCCGGGCGACCGCGAGCCACTGCCGCTCAGCGACTTCGTCGGCGAGGGCACGGCGCTGGAGGCGCGGCCCGGCGTCCCCGGCAACCAGGCCATCGTGGCCGTCGTCGCCGGCCGGCCAGCCATCGTCGGCGGCCGCGTCTGCGTGATGAGCCACGAGTACGTCGCCGAGCCCGTGCGCGGGAAGGTGCAGTTCAACGGCTCGGTGACCGTTGCCGTCGCCGAGCCCGGCGCGCAGGTGCGCGCGCGCGGCGACGTCACGTTGGAGAGCGATGCCCAGGAGGTCGTCGTCGAGGCCGGGGGATCGATCCGCCTGCAGGGCGTCAACGGCAACGGCCGAGCGCGCATCGAGGCTGGGGACAGCGTGATGGCCGGCTGGCTGCGCGGCTGTCTCGTCATGGCCCGCGACACGATTCAAGTCGGCACGCAGCTCGCGCAGACCACGGTTATGGCCGCGCGCCGCGTCCTGGTGCGTGGCGACGGCACGATCACCGGCGGGCTGGTACGGGCCACGGAGGAGGTCGTCGCGCAGCGCATCCTGGTTGGCGAAGCGGGCAGCCCGACGCGCATCGTTCTCGGAAAGCTCAAGCCGGTGAAGGGCGAGCGCTCGACGGCGCGGCTGGTCGTCCACGGCGAGATCGAGCCGGGCGTGCGCATCAGCATCGACGGCGCGACGCTGGAGGTCGCGGAGACGATCCGGCGGTCCGTGCTGCGGCAGCGCGACGGCGTGATCTGCATCGAGCCGCTGGCAGCGTAGCTACTTCGGCATACTTTTCACCGCCAGGTAGGCCGGCCGCGGGCTCCAGTCGGCGCCGAGAACGCTCCAGGGGAACTTCTCGTCCTCCGGCGGCACGACGGTCGCAAAGTTCAGATTCCAGAGAAACATGGCCTGGAGCCACGGATACTCGTCGCGCCCCTTGCCAAAGGCACGCACGATCCACGACGCCTGCTCCTGCTCGCTGACGTCCTTGCCGTACTCGTAGCCCGGCACTTTGTTGGCCGTCGTCCAGCCGAACTCAGTCACCCAGACCGGCTTGGCCGCGTCGCCGTAGCGCGTCATCACCGCGCGATACTGCTCGACGCGGCGGAAGTAGAACGACGGGTGGCCTTTGAAGGCCTCGGAGCGCACCGTCTTGCGGTCCACCCAGTCGTCCGGCGGGTTGTTGTAGCCGTGCGGGTGCGCCCCGACGGCGTCCGACACGTCCTTCACCCCCGCCTTGTACATCTGCTCCAGGTAGACTAGGTCGTCGATGGCGATGACCCCGTCGTTGACGCCGGTCGGCGTCAGCGCGCCGGCGATGACGACGGCTTGCGGGTCGACGGCCTTGAGCGCACGATAGGCCATCTGGAGCATGCGCACGTAGTCGGCGGCGTTCAGCTTGCCCTTGCCGCCCCACTCGTACCACAGGTTCTGCTCGTTCCACACCTCGTAGGCGTGCACGCGGCCCTTGTAGCGCTGCGCCATCGCCGTGAGGAGATCGGCCAGGTGGCGATAGTCGTTCGGCGGGCCGGTCACCGGGTTGTTGCCCGTCGCCCAGCCCGGCGCGGCGACGATGGAGAGGAGCAGCTTGAGCCCGCCGTCGTTGACCGCGGCGACGATGCGGTCGGGCTCGCTCCAGTCGAGCTGGCCTTTGGCGCGCGGCTCGACGGCGTCCCAGCGCACCTGCTGCTTGACCCAGGTGAAGCCGGCCTCGCGCGCCAAGCGCACCGCGCGCTCGCGGTCCGTGCCCCACAGGTGCGCTTGCACGCCATAGACGAAAGGCCGGCGCGCGGCCGGCGCAGGCGGCGGGCCTGGCGTGGGACCGGAGGGCGCGGGCGGGTTGGGGGCCACCGGCGCCGCCGGCAGCGTCGGCGTGGGCGCTGGTGCCGGCGCTGCGCAGCCGCCGAGGACCAGCAGCACGAGCGCGAGGGCGGCGAGGCGATTAGGAAACGTGAACCTGAGCGGCCGGAGATGCTCCATAGCGCCCCCCGATGACGAGTATATGCGTCCCCCGGTGCAGCGGGAGTAACTGGTGGATGACGGACCCTTGGGCCGGCGCACACCGCTGCGCGCATCAGCCTCGGAGCGGCCGGATCACGGCCTGCCATAGTCAGCGATCCACAGCTCGTACGGAAATCTCCCACCGATCGAGCGTTTGAGCCGGCCATCAGCATGGATGAGGGGGACCTCGCCGGCTGCCGCTAGCGCGAGGTACAGCCCATCATAGAAGGAGCAGCCGTATTCAAGGGAAGCGTGCAGTCCGAGCTCGATGACGGCGCTGGTGCGCACGACCGGGATGCGAAGCTGAAGGAAGAGC